>JASFYZ010000127.1:0-4421 GCA_045046665.1 Desulfobacterium sp. | reverse complement strand
TGTACTTTTTGATGCCAAAAAGGGGCTTTTAAGCAAGGGCATAGTGGGGTCAGGCTTGCCTTATTGGTGTTATTGGGGGGTAAAGTATAGCCTTTCTTTCACGGCGGCTGCGCCACCGTGAATCTCGGTACCTTAGTTGGGGGTCAGGCTTTCCTTATTGTGGTTATTGTATTGTGGATATATTCATGGTATGTGAATAATTATGGCAAGAAAACCTCGCATACACTACCCTGGAGCAATTTATCATGTGATGGTCAGGGGTAACGCAAAGCAGCCTATTTTTCATAGGGATGAAGAGTACCGGTATTTTGAAGATATCCTGGCCCAAGGGCTGGAGCAATACTCGCTCATGCTGCATGCGTACTGCTGGATGGAAAATCATGTTCACATGGCATTGCAGGTCACAGACAAACCACTTTCAAAGCTGATGCAAAATATTTCCCAACGTTATACATACTGGTTCAATAAGCGGTATGATCGGGTTGGACATCTTTTCCAGGGGCGGTACAAAGCCATTCTTGTAGACAAAGATGCTTATTTGACAGAGCTGATCCGCTATATTCATCTTAACCCGGTACGAGCTAATCTGGTAAGTGATCCAATTGATTATCCGTTGAGCAGCCATGCTGCATATACCGGGCGTGTGAAATCACCCTGCTGGTTAAGCGTTGATCATGGTCTGGGACAATTTGGTAAAACAGAATTTGCTGCACAAGCTGCGTATTTGCATTTTATGGGACAAACTACAGAAGAAGAACTTCTGGAGCAACTCCGCCATGGCACCAAGCAGGGACGGATACTCGGCAATGAAGACTTTATTAAAAGTGCACTCAAACAAAACAAAGAAAAGGTTTCAACTGAGATTACAATTGAGCAGATAATGGATGTCGTGGCAAAGGTATATCAAGTTTCACCTATGGAACTGACAAGTGCCAGTCGCGCAAGGCATCCGGCAGAAGCAAGAGCCATCATCGCACTGATCGGTATGGATTATTGTGATTTCTCGCTGTCAGATTTTACACACTATTTTAATCGGAATATGCCATCAATGAGCAGGCTGGTCAAGGATGTGCGTACTCGCCTTACAAAAAGCCAGTCAATGCGTGAAAGAATGGAGCATATCAAAGATCAAATAACCACAATAAGAGAAGCCTGACCCCCTATGAAACAATAAGAGAAGCCTGACCCCCTATGAAAAAAATATCATTTTTTGTGCTTTGTGTTCTGGTGGTGATACCCCCCATGTTAAGGGGATCTGTGCACCTGTGGGCTGAAACCCTGATACAGATGCTGGTGTTAACCGGTGGGGTCATGGTGGTGCTGGGGCGGTATGTTTTTGTGGATAAAAAGGCGTATGTTAACCTTTCCGGCCCAGGGAAAATGCCAGGGCAAGCTGCCATTGAATCCAGGCGAAATAACCGGAAAGCAGTGCAAAGTTCCCCCCGGAGAAAAAAACAGAATGTGTGGATGGCAGTGTTGCCCCTGGGATTATTGGTGGCCATTTCCACCCTGTTCTCCCCCCACAAAAGCCTGGCCATGGAAGGCTTGGTGTCTCTGCTTGTGTGCCTGGTGATTTTTTACATTGCCCGTCATACTCTTTGCTTGCGAAAAGAGCAGCGCTGGATGGTATATGTCATTATTGGCATGGGCCTGTTTCTCTCCTTTTTCGGCATGCTTAAGCTTTTCAATATGGGGATTCCCGGGCTGTGGGAATACGCCGAGATATTGCGTCCCGGCTCCACATCCCTTTCCGGTCCCTATGTCAACCGCAATCACATGGCAGGGTTTCTGGATATGGTGATCCCCATGATGCTGGGCCTGTTTCTCACCCGGGAGAGAAGTCCTGAGATGCGACTTGGTATGATCTGTCTGGTGCTGTTTCTCATTGTAACCCAGGCCATGACCTTGTCCCGGGGGGGATGGACTGCCACGGTGGGGGCCATGATATTCATGATGATGGTGCTCATGTTCCGCAAAGATTTTTACAACAAGCGGTTGCTGCTGTTTATTGTGGTGGGGATTGTGGTGGTGGGAACCCTTTTGCTTGCCAGCACTCCGGTGGTGCAGCGCATCAATACCCTCATTGAAAATGATGCCGCAGACAACCTGGAGGGGCGCATGCGCATGTGGAAGGGCACCCGGCAGATGATAGCGGATCATCTGTTAACAGGCACGGGGCCGGGGACCTTCACCGAGGCCTATCCTGCCTATCAGGAGCCCGGGGCCGCCGTGCTGGCAGCGTATGCCCACAATGATTATCTGCAGTTCATGGCCGATTGCGGGGTGTTGGTGATACCGGTGATGGCCTGGCTGCTTTTTTTGTTTTTTCGAGCCGGATTCACACAGATGAACAACCGCAGTCGCCAGATCCGGGGTATCACCCTGGGTGTCATGGGCGCTGTGGTGGCCATTCTCATCCACAGTTTTTCTGACTTCAACCTGCACACCCCGGCCAATGCTGTGCTTTTCACCGTCCTCTTCGCCATGGTTGGAGGCAGATCTCACTAATTGGGGTCAGGCCTGACCCCAATTAGTTGTTAGTTGGATTCCAGTTCGTGGATGTCCGGATGGGTGTGCATGGATCTCAGGAACTGCTCGGTTCTCAGGATCAGGCGGGTGTTCAGTACCCGGGCCGCCTGCTTCATGATAAAATATCCCATGGAGTGGTCTTCGTCCATGAGGTCCAGCAGGGAGTTTTTGTGGATGGCATACACTGTGGCGGTTTCACTGCAGATGGCCGTCATGAGTCGTCTGGGTTCATCTAAAAGAACGGACAGGCCAAAGGATTCCCCGGGGTCCACCGTTCCCACCGTTGCAATGATATCTTTGGAAATCTTTTGTTCCAGCAGGATTTTTCCTGCCTTTACCATGAAGAAATTATCCGCAGAATCGCTTTCGTTAAAGATGATTTCACCGGATTCAACGCTCCACTCTTCGGTCAGGGGTATAAATTTTTCAAGCATTTCATCGGTGAGAGATCCCAAAAATTCATCTTTTTTTAATTCAGCCTTGGTTATCATATGTTCCCCATCTTTTTCAATTTTTGTTGTGGGCAGACCCAGATGAAATACAAGGGCTGCCCATGACAGTTATACGGGGGCTCAATAAAATAGCGCCCCCCGTATATGTATAAATCATGCAAAAAAGTACATCGCCACGATCATCAATCCGGCACAGGCGGCAAAGATGCCAATGGGGGATGTTCCGGTGCTGAAGGCCTTTTCCACATCCATGCTCGATGGAGCTCCCTGTTCTGGGGATGTTGGATTTTCATCTGCGCCCGATTTTTTGGCATTGGTACGCAATATAGGGGAAAGCAGGCCGTTGGTGAGTTTTGCTGTGGCATTGACGGCAAACCCATTGATTTTCACTGTAAGGGTTTTTACAAAAACAAGGTCACAAACACGGTTGATGCCATTAAAAATACGTCCACAAAAAGTTTCCAGGGCGTTAAGGGGCTTTCGGTAAAACCAGTCAAAATCAATGTTAATGGCCCGCATTTCCGCCGGATAAATTCCCGACAGCAAGAGCAGGGTAAAGGCCAGGGCCGAGTAAAACAACAGTTCGGTCTGGCTGATAATGTGGGACAACGTGTAGGGCTCATAGGTGACCGCATAGGGTAAAATGCTGTAAAGGGGCTTATAAAAGGTACCGTTGAAGATACACAAAAAGGCGGCAAGTCCCATGGCAATAAGCATGTGAGTCGGCGCTTCTTTTACCCGATGCCCAGCATCATGGCCGAAAAATGCAAAAAATGGAATTTTGATACCCGCATGGTGGAATACACCGGCAGAGGCAAAGAGCAGCACCAGCCACACGGCGATCATGTGATGATTACCAGCAGCAGACATCACCATGGATTTACTCACAAACCCGCTGAAAAAGGGAAATGCCGATATGGAGGCCGCCCCCACAATACAAAAGGCAGCGGTCCAGGGCATGGACTTATAGAGCCCCCCCAGATCCGTGGCCTTAATTTTCCCGGTGCGGTACATCACGGCCCCCATGGACATGAACAAGAGGCCCTTAAATAAAATATCATTAAATGCATGGGCCACAGCCCCGTTGATGGCAAGCTCTGATCCAATGCCAATGCCCACTACCATGAACCCCACCTGGTTTACCAGACTATAGGCCAGTACCCGGCGAAGGTCATTTTCAATCACAGCAAAAAAGATGGGAAATGCCGCCATGCCAACCCCGATCCAAATAAGCAGCTCGGTGCCGGGATAGGCCCGGGCCAGAGCATAAATGGCTGTTTTGGTGGTAAAGGCACTTAAAAAAACCGTGCCGCCAATGGTGGCTTCAGGATAGGCGTCGGTGAGCCAGGTGTGAAGAAAGGGCCAGGCACAGTTGACGCCAATGCCCATGAAAATAAACCAGGACGCCGCATCGGTAAGTCCAATAAACCCAAATTCTAT
>JASFYZ010000126.1:0-8276 GCA_045046665.1 Desulfobacterium sp. | reverse complement strand
ACTGCGGGCAAGTTTGTCCTCAAACAGAGTCTGTGCTTCTTAACGCCTGGAAGGGCAAAAATCCTCCCCCTTTGGTTCCCAATGTTCCGGTCAGGCCAGCCGTCGGGGGCTCTGCTGTCGGTACTCCGGTGCTATATTCTCTTATAACCGTCACGGGCGGACCGTAGTCTGGACTCGACCTGCCCACAACGAAGATTGAAAGTTCTTCTTGGTTTGCCAGGACTTTCATATAAACCCACATGGCAGTAAGTATCTGCCATAACTAAAATTGAAACTCCAATTATTCCAGTTTTTTGGACGGAGTTTTATATAAAAAAACAATGGGAGAAATAAGGTGAAAAACATACGATTTCTTTTTTTTACTGCCCTGATGGTCATGGTTTTTTCCACGCCTGTACTGTCCCTTGAGACCAAAGAAGAGGTTGCAGTACCTGTGGCCGAAGTCTCTGCGCCGGAATTCCGGTTTGAATCGGTTCCCGAAGGAGCCAAGGTGACCCATGATTATATTATCCATAATAAGGGCAGTGAGCCCCTGGAAGTGCTCAAGGTCAAAACCGGCTGAGGTTGCACGGCTGTCTCCTATGACAGAACGATTCCCCCGGGTGGGGAGGGTAAAGTGACCATCGCGGTTTCCACCTCTGGATATGGTGGAAAAACATTAAGTAAGACAATTCAAGTTTATACCAGTGATCCCGATCATAAAATCATCTCTTTGAAGGTGTCGGGTGCTGTGGAAAAAATGGTAATCATTGAACCTAAAGTGATTCGTCTCACCGGAAAATCCAGTGAAGAGATAACAGTAACGGTGAAAGTGCTGCCCATGGAAAAATATCCCTTTACCATAAAAAGTATTTCCGTTAAAAATAAGAAAACACTGGGTGTGGACCTCCGGCTTTCTGAAGGGGACACCCCGGCCTGGAATATCAAGGTTACGAATAAACAGACCCGGCCCGGTAGATATTTTGATATGATTACCCTTGTTACGGACAGCACTATTCAGCCGGAGATAAGGATTAATGTTTTTGGAAATATTTTGGAATGAATTTAAATATGGAAGCCATAAAAGCGGTGGTGTTTGATTGTGACGGGGTTATGTTCGATACCGCGGGTGCAAATGAGATGTATTATAATACGGTTCTGGCACATTTTGGAAAACCTGACCTCACCCGGGAGCAGTTTGTTAAAGTACATATGTTCACTGTAAAGGAAGCAATGGAATACCTTTTTCCGGAAATGGACTCCCTGGAGGCGGTGTACACCTTCATGGGCACCATGCGTTATGATCAATTTATTCCTTACATGGAGCGGGAAAAGGGGTTGAAAAAACTCCTGACAGCCCTTAAAGACAGCGGATTTACAAGGGCAGTTGCCACCAATCGGACCAATACCATGCAAGCGGTGCTCGAGGCCCACGACCTGGAGACTGCCTTTGACATGGTGGTCACCGCCGCCGACGTTCAACACCCCAAACCATCCCCCGAGCAGCTGCACACCATCATGAAAAAATTTTCCCTTACCCCCAGGCAAATGCTTTTTGTGGGGGATTCTCAATATGATCAGATGGCTGCCAACAAGGCAGGAGTGCCCTTTATAGCCTTTAAAAATAAGGCCCTTGAAGCTGATTTCCATGTCTCCACCATGGACCAGGTTGGTAAGATAGTCGGGATAAAACAATAATTATTCTTGACAAAAAGTGCAATCATTATTAATTCATGGTAGTTATTTATCCGATCTGGTGTTTTTTGATCAAATAACTGCCATGGGCAGCAGACCAAGGTGACTCACAGTGGCCTGCCACAATAAAAGTTAAAACTCTTATGATTCCAATACTTTTGGATGGAGTTTTATATGAAATTGTGAATAGAGATGTATAGCCCGCTATTGTTAATGGAATTTGTACAAATGTTTGGTACAAACATTTGTTTTGGTTAATATTATATTAAGGAGAGTTAGTAGTTATGTCTAAATTAGTTGCCCCCCACGGTGGAAAAGGACTTGTTTGTTGTAAACTCGAAGGCGCTGCACTTGAAGCAGAGCTGAAAAAAGCCGCAGGCCTGAAAAAAATTGAAATCAGCTCCCAGGTAAAAGGAGATCTGATCATGCTGGGTATCGGTGGTTTCAGCCCCCTTAACGGATTTATGACACAGGCCGACTGGAAAGGCGTTTGCGCCGATTTTCTCCTTGCCGATGGGACCTTCTGGCCTGTTCCCGTAGTGCTGGATGCTGCAAAAGATGAAGCCGATGCCATTAACCTTGGTGACGAGATCACCCTGGAAAGAAACGGCGAGATTTTTGCCACCATGAAGGTCAGTGAAAAATTTGAGATGACCGAAGATGACAAGACATGGGAATGTGAGAAAGTCTATAAGGGACACGGCGAAGAGTCAGCTGATGACGTGTTCTGGAAAAATGCCATGGAAGATCATCCTGGCGTTCAGATGGTTATGGCCCGAAAAGCGTTCTGCCTGGCAGGACCTGTTAAAGTGCTTTCCGAAGGTGAGTTCCCCGAGAAGTTCAAAGGTGTTTACCTGACCCCCAAAGAGACCCGTGCCATTTTTGACGCAAAAGGCTGGGCCAACGTTGCTTCCATGCAGCTCAGAAACCCCATGCATCGTTCCCACGAGCATCTGTGCAAGATCGCCCTTGATGTCTGTGACGGCGTTCTGATCCATTCTCTCATTGGTAACCTCAAACCCGGTGATATTCCAGCAGAGGTTCGTATTGAGTGCATTGACAAACTGATCCAAGATTACTTTGTTCCTGAGCATGTTGTCAACGGCGGTTATCCCCTTGATATGCGTTATGCCGGTCCCCGTGAAGGTCTTCTCCATGCCACATTCCGTCAGAACTACGGCGTTAACAAGATGATCATCGGTCGTGACCATGCTGGCGTTGGTGATTTCTACACACTGTTCGAGGCCCAGGAAATCTTTGATACTATCCCGACTCCTGAAGAAGAGGGCAAAGCCCTTCTCTGTGCTCCTCTGAAGATTGACTGGACTTTCTATTGCAAGAAATGTGATGGTATGGCTTCCATGAGAACCTGCCCCCATGGTAAAGATGACAGAGTTATTCTTTCCGGTACAAAATTGCGTCATGCCCTTTCCAACAACGAAGAAGTTGTGGATCATTTTGGACGTGAGGAAGTTCTTGTTATCCTGCGTAAATACTATGCAAGCCTCACAGAAAAAGTTGAAGTTAAGCTCCAGAGCCATGCAGAAGGCTCAAAGATGTAAGGTTGCTTTACTTGAAATTTGAGTGTTGAAATATAAAGAGGGGCTTTTCCTGTAAAGAGAGAGCCCCTCTTTTTTTGATTTTTATCAAGGCTCATGGGCAGCCTTTGGCTTCCCCCAGAAGCGGTTGGTATGAAATCGGGTATTAAAGTCTAAAATCGTTATTTAAATTAATTACTGGAAAACAAAATGGTGCGACCCATAATAAGCAGAAAAGTAGGTTTTAATCCGGAAGTCAGCTATTTTAAACCCAGGGGTATTCCCATGCTGGATCTTGAGGAGGTTCTCCTCACAGTGGATGAGCGGGAAGCCATTCGGCTGGCAGATCTCCAGGGACTTTCCCATGAAGAGGGTGGCGAACTCATGGGGGTCTCCAGGGCCACTTTTGGCAGGATTTTGAGGAATGCCCGTCGCATTATTGCCGATGCCATTATTTCCGGCAAGGCCATTAATATCCAGGGCGGCACCTATGAAATGGTGGAAACCCCGAGGCTGTTTGCCTGTGAGGCGTGCAGCCATGAATGGGAAGAGGCCCCGGGAACCGGTCGTCCTGAAAAATGTCCGTCCTGCGATTCTGCTGATGTCATGCGCCTGAAAATTGCGTGATATTTTCGATATGGTTTATTTGTGAATTCATCTGTCCAGGGTCGTATTTGTTTGTCCAAAAATGTAGGAATTTTATAAAAATAAAACTACCCATTTTTGAATGCAGCATTCCAGATAGCCAGCGGTGAGTTCATTAGTGTTGGGTAGATTGTTTTTTATGATCCCCTAAAGCGTTTTGGTGAATATTGAACGATGACATCTTTTTTACAGGGTTTACAGGGTTTCCGGCGTAAATGACACCACTTGGTCAATGGTATCCACATTGGCAAAGAGCATGACAAGCCGATCAATGCCCAGTGCAATGCCAGCGGTGTCGGGCAGGTTTTCAAGGTCTTTAAGAAAATTAAAGGGCATGGGCGTCAATGGTTTTCCCGTAGTTTTTCGCAGTCTCATCTCTTTTTCAAAACGTCGTCGCTGCTCTTTGGGATCGGTGAGTTCTGAAAACCCGTTTGCCAGTTCCATGCTGGCGATATAAAGTTCAAATCGCTCTGCAATGCTGGGGTCATGGGGTTTCAGCCGGGCCAGTGCCCCCATGGCCGCAGGATAATCAAACAGAAAAGCAGGGCAATCCTTCCCCAGCCTGGGCTCAATATCGAAGGCCATCACTTCATCAAATGTACCTGTTTTCATGGCAGTTTCCATGGAGATATTCGTGTAGGTTTCAAAGGCCTGGGCCACTGTGATAAACTCCCAGGGGGTGTTCAATGCAATGGTTTTATCACCATAGATGAGCTGTTTTTTTCCCCCTGTGTTAAAGGCGACATACTGAATCAGCTCAGCGGTTTGCGCCATGAGTTCCTTATATGTAAACCCCTTGGTGTACCATTCAAGCAAGGTCATCTCCGTGAGATGCCGATCCCCCCGCTCTTCTTTTCTAAAGCATTTACAGATTTGAAAAATTTTAGGGTATCCCGTGGCAGCCATGCGTTTCATGCAGATCTCCGGAGAGGATTGAAGATACCAACCTTCAGACTCAAATCCATCAATGTGGGCTTCGGGAATGGGCACGGGTATCCTCAAAGGGGTCTCCACCTCAAGGTATCCGTTTTCAATGAAAAATGCCCGGATGGCCTGTATTATCCGGGCACGCAGTTTCAGGCAGGCAATTTTATGTTTTTGCATTTTTTATTTTCTATGCCTTGATGACATACATGTCCCGGGGTTTGTCCTGGAGAATTATCTTGTCATATTTGTTTTTGGAGGCACGGTCATATATTTCATAGCCCTTTTCCCGACAGTGACGGCAGGCGTATTGGGGAATGTGAATGGCCAATACCCGGGATCCTGGCATGGCAGTGGATTCAACCTCAAATGTTCCCCCGCACTCCCGGCAGATCCTGATTTTTTCTTTCTGCCGCTCAAGGATGTTGTCGGTGTCGTAGTAAATTTCCCGATGTCGTTCCTGGATGTCTCCAGGGATTCCTGCAGATTCGCGCATTTTATGGCGATTTTTCCAGTGGGTGTTGATGATATCCACTGTTTTTTTTATTTTTTCCGTGACCTGGGGTGCCTGTTGCAGTTTGTCAGGATTATAATCGGGTTCCACCACCCGGGAGTAATCAAGGCCTGCCAGAGCCAGAATAATGCCAAGATTGACGTAGGGCAGGGCACCTTCAATGGCATATCCGCCTTCCAGAACCGCAATGTCTGGCTTTAAAAGACGGGTGAGATCGGCATATCCCTGGGCACAGAACTTCATGTTGGTCAGGGGATCTGTATAGTGGTTGTCCTGGCCTGCGGAATTAACGATAATATCTGGTTTAAAGGCCTCAATGGCTGGCAGAATGGTATTCTCAAGGACATAAAGATACCCTTCCGTGGCGGTTCCCGGGGGCAGTGGAATGTTCAGGTTGGAGCCCAGGGCATTGGGGCCCCCAAGCTCCCCGGTGAATCCCGAGCCAGGATAGAGGGTCCGGCCATCCTGGTGGATGGAGATAAACAATGTGTCGGGATCATGCCAGTAAATGTCATTGGTGCCGTCCCCGTGGTGGCAGTCGGTGTCAATGATGGCCACCCGCTTTACATCGTAGTGCCGTCGAATATATTCCACCATGATGGCTTCCATATTAATATGACAAAACCCCCTGCCGCCATGGCTGATGCGCATGGCATGGTGCCCTGGGGGACGTACCAGGGCAAATCCTCGTTTGATCTTTTTTTCCATGACAGCCTGGGCAATGGCCACGGCCCCCCCTGCACTGATGAGGTGGGATTCTGTGGTGATGGTCTCTTCATTGGGAATGCAGAAGTGAACCCGTTGAATGTCCTGGTTGGTGATCAGATCCGGTTTCAGCTCCAGTATGCCTTCAATGTCAAATATCCCCTCTTCGGTGACCTGATCCTGGGTGTACAACAGTCTCTCTTCCCGTTCCGGGTGGGTTGGATCAATGGCCCAGTCAAAGGCCGGAAAAAAAACCAGACCGGTTTTGTGTGCTGCCTTGAGCATTATATCCCCTTTTCTATATCCGGGTTGATGGTGCAGTGATGACAAACGGCATCGTAGGCTTTGATCAGTCCGGGCTTAACCTGCATTTTGACTTTGAATATCTTACCCCGGGGCGAAAAATTTCGTACAATATTAAATTTTTGATATTCTATGATTTCCACGGCCATGTCTTCGATGTCAGCCCCGGATTTCAGGGCTTTTTTCAATAAAAGCTCATGGGTGATCTCCACGGCATCCTCTTCAGTAAATTTGTGGGAAATCTTCCGGGTGAAATCCTCTTCCGGAGCCATGGCTTTACCCTGCTCCGTATCTGCCAGCAGGCTGATTTCACAGGTGGTTCTGGCCAGGGCCGCCCCAATGGCGTTGGCAACAGAACTTGCCGGTACCACCTCTGTGGAGATGCCGGACAGGGCTTCAATCTCCTGGGCAAAATAGAGGGCAGGGCCGCCCAGTAATAAAATTTTCTGGGGATCAATGGCGTATCCGGCCAGAAACTCATGCACAGTGTAAACCGGTTTGGTGTTGATACGATGGATGAGCTCCTGGGCCTGGTCCAGAATCATGGTGCAGGTTTTTTTAAAGATGGCCTGGGCCGCCGCTTCAGGGGTAAGATCTAAAATTTGGGCAATGTCAGTCATTCCTCTTTGGGCCAGCTCAGGATCTCCCGTGTTCATTTTTCCCAGAAAAACAAGGGCATCGGTGGGGGTGGGGGCCGGACCGCCAAAAGCCATGGCAGGTCCAAGCCTTCCGGGACCAATTTCGAGATTGCCTTGTTCCACCCGGACATGGCTGTCGCCGCCAATCCCCCGGGAATGGGTTTTCAAGGAGCGGATGAGGGTTTTATACTCTCCTCGTCGGATACCAAGGGGTTCCAGCAGGGGGACCTTGTCCACCAGAATGGCGATGTCCGTGGTGGTACCGCCGATGTCAAGTACCATGGCATCCATATCCCCCGGTGCATAGGCAATGGAACCCATGACACTTGCGGCAGGACCGGAAAGAATGGTCTGCCCTGGGAATGCCATGGAGGATTCAAGGTTCATGGTACCCCCATCTGCTTTGAGAATCTGGATGGGAATTTGAAGCCCTTTCTGTTCCAGGGAGTTTTTAACGGCATGGAAAAAATCCCGGTGCATTTCGTACACCGAGGCATTGAGATGAACCGTGGCGATTCGTCGGGGGAAATTGAGATTCCCCGATACATGGTGACCCAGAAAGATGGTTTCAAATTGATCTTTAAGTAGGTCCCGAATTTCACGTTCATGGGCAGGATTCCGCACAGAAAATTTACCGATGACCCCAAGGATGGTAATGTTTTTTTCTTTTATGCGGCGTGCAATGGCAAGGATTTCTTCATAATCCAGGGGCTCCCTTTCCCTGCCCCGGTGATCAATGGAGCCCCCCACCGCATAGTAATTGTCATCAATGCGGTACCACTCAGGATCAATGCCGGGACCTGAAGTGACAATGGTACCCACGGTGTTTAATTTCTTTTGAACAATGGCATTGGTGGTGAGGGTGGTGCTGATGACCACTCGTTTGATTTTGCCACTGGGAATATCTTTAAGGAGGTGGTTGAATCCGGTGAGCACGGTTTCAAACAGATTTGACGTATCTGTGGGTACCTTTATATGCCGTTCAAGCCCCTGTTTACTTAAAAGAACTGCATCTGTATGCGTTCCGCCAACATCAAGTCCAATGATCATTATCCATTCCCGGGATTCCTGGGCACACCATCTCATATTTTTGCCAGCACCATGAAATATCATGATTAACTGGCCCCGGCAATCAACGGCTTGATACGGTATTCAGCGTCTGTTTTCAACTGTCACGCTATGGAAGGTTGTATGGCATCCGCTTTTGATGTGTTGCAGGAACCTCTCTTAGTTAAAACGATTCAAAGAAATAAAGACGATTTAGGGTAGTTCTTATAACGGTCATGTCCTGCCGGACACAACGAATATTGAAAATGATATCATGCCGCCCCCCCC
>JASFYZ010000125.1:0-10647 GCA_045046665.1 Desulfobacterium sp. | reverse complement strand
CAGAGCCCCCGGGGAGGGGTAATGGAACAGACCAATTGGGCTGTCTAACAGTTCCGGGTCGCTTCCATTACCCCTCCCCGGGGGCGGCATATCGCCATTTTTTATATTCGTTGTGTCCGTCTGGACATGCTCGTTATATGAAACACTCCGCAAATCTGAAGAGTATTTCAAGCTTTGTTGTGGGCAAAACCGGATCAAAATACGGTCTGCCCATGGCAGTTATTAGGATCACAAATTTTATAACTTGAACGAATTTTAACAAAAAAAAAGGGTATTTCCAAAGGCGACATCTCACCTTTAAAAATACCCTTTTTTATTTTCAGCATCTGCAAAAAAAACCTTTGCAGATAAACACCCGATTTATAAAAAGAGAAAGGAGAGATTATCCTTCGGTTCCCACCCCTAAAACCCCGCGGCAGAACCTGACACTTCGTTCCAGGGCGCTTTTTTCAATATTCAGTGAATTCTCCATACTGTCCAAATCCCCTTCCATGTCCAGCTCAATATTAATGCGATCCATGGCAGGATTGGCCTTGATCAGTTCGTAGGCCCCTTTCATGTCGAAATCACCATCTCCCACGGCAGCCCCCTGGAGTTTTACTCCCCAAGGCATGTACTCGATGCGGTCGTCCCGGAAATGGTTGGTAAAGGCCCGGGGCGCAAGATTCTGTACAGCCACCGTTGGATCTTCGGTGACGTGGTAACCGTTGGCCGTGTCCACACAGGCACCCACCAAGGGATGATCTATCTGGTCCAGCACCCACAGCACCTCCTCTGAAAAGGCATCGGCATGGTTTTCCACAGCCAGACGAATGTTCAGCTTTTCCGCCATGGGGGTTGCGGCCTTCACATCCACCACAAAGGCTTTGAGCTGCTCCATGACCTTGGGATGAAATTTGCTGGCAGCAAGGGGCCGGGGTCTACGGACATCCACGCTGATTTTACCCAGATCCGCTCCCAGATGATCGGCAATGATAAGCCCCTCTTCAACGGTGTGATTCAGGGAGGGATCATAATCGGCATTCATGGAGAAATTATATTCCAGATAGAAATTTATCTCCCGGGCCTTGTCCCGTACCCGGTGGAGATAGGAGGGTTCAAGACTCTCCAGGGCCGCGTCATCCAGATGAAGCCCTTCAAGACCAATGCCATCACAATAATCCATCAATTGCCACAAATCCATCTGAGGTTGCCATGGCAACTTTAAACCACCCCATAACTGACCGATGCCATGAAGATAAAATCCATATGTATGGAACCCAAGTTTCACAACCCTTCTCCTTTTCAAATAAGGGGCATATCACCCCGCAGACACAATAAACAAACCAAAGCACTTTGGAGATACCACGTGAGACCTGGATTCCCATTAACCCGTCATCCAGCACCCAGCACCCACTATCCCTTAATCCAAATCATCAAGCACCCAGGCCCAGATAAGAATTACGAACATGTTCGTCTTCGGAAAGCGCTTTGGCAGGCCCCTCCAGCACAATGCGACCCTGCTCCAGCACATAGGCCCGGTCAACGATTTTCAATGTGGAGTTTACGTTCTGCTCCACAAGTAAAATGGTTACCCCGGTCTGGCTGAGCATTTTAAGGGATTTAAACACATCCAGCACCAGGTTGGGTGCAAGCCCCCCCGAGGGTTCATCAATCATAACCAACTTTGGATCGCACATGAGTCCCCGGGCAATGGCGAGCATTTTGCGCTCCCCCCCGCTCAGGGTACCTGACAGTTGATCTTTCCGCTCTTGAAGTCGGGGAAACAGCTCGTAGATTTTATTTCTCATATCGATGATTTTTTGCTTGTCCTTGATGGTGTAGGCACCCAGGTTCAGATTTTCACTGACCTTCATGCCCGCAAAAAGATCACCGCTTTCCGTAACAAAGCTGATACCTTCACGATTGATTTGATAGGCGTCAAGCCTCGTAATATCCGTACCCAGAAAGGTAATAACTCCCGAGGTGGAGGGTAAAAGACCGCTGATGGAGCGCATCAGGGTGGTTTTTCCCACGCCATTGGGGCCTATCAGGGCCACAAATTCGCCCTTTTCCACCTGGATATTGACATCATGCAAAACGGAAAGTTTGCCATAACCGGCATGGAGTTTTTTTATCTCAAGCATTGTACCGTCCTTTCATCAATGAAGCTCCTCTTCCCCAAGATACGCTTTCGTTACTTTGGGGTTGGACAATACGTCCTGAACCGTTCCCTGGGCAATGAGTTTACCAAACTGCAATACCGCCAGCCTATCACAGATACCCACCATGAATTTCATGACATGTTCTATGGCAATGATAGTCATTCCCCGGTCACGGATTCGAAGTACCAGTGCAATGAATTCCGGCAGTTCGCTGGGGGACAATCCGCTTGCCACCTCGTCCAATAAAAGCATGTCGCCGCCAATGGCCAGGGCCCTTGCAAGCTCCATGTATTTGAGCTGAATGGTATTTAAATTGCCAGCAAGGGTCTGCTTTGGCATGTCAAATCCCACTTCATCCAAAAGCGCTGCGGCCCTTGCTTCCTCATCTTTATGTTGGCCCTGGTCCCTGCCAAACTTCACCCCCACCAGCACATTGTCAAGGGCGGTCATATCATTAAAGGGCTGAACAATCTGGAAGGTTCGACACATGCCCCGCTGGGCCATTTTGTATGGGGTCAGACCCGTGACGTCTTCGCCTTTGTAAAGCACCTTACCCGAAGTGGGAGCCCCCACGCCGGTGATACAGTTAAGAAAGGTGGTCTTACCTGCACCATTGGGGCCGATGAGGCCAAACACCTCACCTTTTTTGATACTGATGGAGACGCTGTCCACAGCGGTCAGGCCACCAAATTTCTTTGTAACATCCTGTGTTTCCAAAAAAGCCATAGTCACTCACATCGATTTTACGGATCATAATTCAAAGGGTCAGTGGGACATACCTGCTCCCATTGACCCCGTGGTCAGTCAAAAACAGCCTATTTTACACTCTCTGGAATAATCAGCTTGCCGGTTCTCTGGCTGGGGGGCCATACCACCGTGGGCTGGCCATCATGGTACTGTACAATGGGGAACATCCATTTTCCGGGGCCAAATTCAGGATCAGGATAATTTTCCGGTGTAAACACCAGCTGATCATGGACAATTCCCTGATCGGAATGGATCTTACCGGTCATGACAAATTCCTGGCCAAATTTATAAAGGGTTTTGCGATTTAAGCTACCATATTCGTCTAAAGCGCCATTAAGGCATTTAATGAAAAAACGGCTCCAGTCATAGACCTGTCCACCGGCCGCAGCACTGGGGGTAATACCATACTTGTCGTTAAATTTTCTGGCAAAGGCTTTATGACGCGGGGTGACCCAGGTGGCCCGGCCTTCGATGGCCCCATTGGAAGCAGGTCCCATGAGGTCATACCATTCGCCACTGTCTGCCATTGCTTCGCAGAATAACAACGCTTTTACACCAATTTCTGATTTTTGTTTAATAAGGGCGGCCACACTGGGGGGCACACTGTTGGTACCGATCATCACAGAAACATCCAACTTTTTATAACTTGTCAGCAGGGGATAAAAATCGGTTTCATCGGGACGGAAAAAATCTTCAGACACGCACTCCCAGCCAATATCTTCCAGAACTTTTCGATACCCTTTGCCAACGCTGCGTCCCCAATCGGTATCTTCTCCAAATACAACAAATTTCTTATTCCGGGGGACAAATACGCCTCTTTCAATGGCATCTTCAATCATCTGGGCATATCCCGCCGTGGTCTTCACAGGTTCTGGCCAGCCTTTACCGATGTAGTAACCATATTTCTTGGGATTGGAATGATATTTCTCATTGATGGTACCCGCCGCACCAATGCCAAAGTAATGGGGAATACGATTTCTAGAAGCCACATTCATCAAGGCAATGGCAACGGAACTGTGCCAGTTGATCATACTCACATCAATATTATCTCTAAGGGCTGCCTGTTCGTAAGCCCGAACCGCCTTTTCAGGATCAGATTCAGAGTCAATCCAGATCAATTTGATATCATACTCACCGACTTTGTACCCAACTTCAGTAAACGCCATATCCACGGCGCTTTTAAACTCCGTGCCCACCTTGGCTGCGGGCCCTGTCAAGGGACCGACAAATCCAACTTTCAGCTCTTTGGCAAAAGCTGTGGCGCTGGAAATCAAACCCAGTGCCAAAATTAAACATGTAATTTTTCGTAACTTCATTTAATCCTCCTAAAGTGTAAAAATATGGATTATTCGATGGCCGGCAATAGGAATTATCATCGGCTCTCTTCTACTTTTCCATGGATCAACTCATTGATACGCTGGGTAATTTTATCGATGGCCTTGGTAATATGAGGCGCAATACCTTCGGGCATGAAAATCATGACAACGATCATCAATACCCCGTATATGACAAATCGCCACTCCACAATGGGCCGGGCAAATTCAAGTGCAGGAATGATTAAAAAGGCACATACAAGCCCGCCCCAGACACTGCCACGACCGCCGATGAAGGCGATGAACAATATTTCAATGGTATGTTTGGTATGCAGGAACTCAGGGGTGATAATGCACATAAAATGGGCATAAAAACCGCCAATAACACCGGCGATGGTGCAGGAGGTGGTAAAATTGATAATCCGGTAATAAGTGGGATTAACGCCCAGTGATTCTGCGGCATCCTGGGATTGTCCAATGGCCCGGAAGGCAAGCCCCAGTTTGGAGTTAACCATGCGGGTGACCAGACAAAAGGTCAGAACGCACAGCCCCAGAATGGTATAATAATAAGGATCCTTCACATAGGTATCAAAAAGTTCTTCTGCCATCATTCCCATGGAGCCCCTTGTCAGACCCACCAGCTGGGTGGCAAGGGCTACCATGGTCAATCCCAGAAACCAGGTAAGAATGGCTGTAAACATCCCCCTTAATCGCAGGGTGATAATACCCGTGACAAACCCCAGGAAGCCTGCCATAAGCCCCCCTATAAACATACCGATCCACGGGGTGATGCCAAAACGCTCCAGAAGGATGGCAGAGGTATAAGCCCCCACCCCCATAAAAGCGGCATACCCCCAGTTAGCCACATTGATAAAACCGGCGGACAGGTCAAACCCCATGGACAATGCACCAAACATCAGGCAGATGGTCATCAGATGGAGCCAGTACTGATTTCGAAGAACCAGGGGAACCAGTGCAAGAAGAAGAAACATGGACAGGCTCAAAGGGGAAAGTCCCACCTTTGACAAGACCTTTCTTACGATACCTGCGATGCTGTTTTTTGTTTGTCCGTTTAGTACTAATTCAGTCATTATTTATCTTCCCTAATTTCCAAGTAAATTATTGCTCCCACACACCGCGGACTTCGGAACCAAAAATCCCCGATGGTTTAACTATCAGAATCATGCAGATAACCGAAAGGCTGGCCACATCCATCCACCCGGTTCCCAGATAATAGGCGGAAAACGCCTCAATCAGGCCAACAATCAACCCACCTGCCAGGGTGGCGCTGACATTGCCCATGCCCACCAAAATAACAACAAACCAGGATTTATAGAGAGGTTGCAACCCCATGGTGGGATAGGCCGGGTTGATGGGAAGCAAAACGGCACCGGCCATGGCAACCAGCATGCAGCTCAATGCAAAGGTAAGGGTGTGGATAAAACCGATATTAATACCAATGAGGCGGGCACCGATCTCACTTTCAGAAACGGCCCGGATGGCATTACCCGTTTTTGTATAGGTGAGAAACAGCCAGAAACCAAGGACAGCCAGCATGGCAAGGCCAAAGGCCAGCAGACGGTCAACGGAGATACCAATGCCTCCCAGACTGTTGACGGTGCCCCCCCAGTATTCGTTGATACCGTAGTAATTTACCCCGATGGTGGCTTGGACCACATTCTGTAAAATAAATGTGATACCCGCCGTCACCATAAAGGTGTTCATGATCCAGTTCCCCTTGGTGTATTTTCGCAAGGGGGCAAAGGTAAGCTTTTCCGCAACGGCTCCGAAAATGAATCCTGAAAGACCTGCAAAAAGAAGACAGATAAAGGGATCGGGGACAAGATAGTGCGCAATAAAATAGGCGGTATAGGCACCTATCATGTAAAATTCACCATGGGCAAAATTTGGGATATTCATTACCCCAAACACCAGGGACAGGCCCATGGCCATGAGAACATAAAGTCCCCCCCTGATCACCCCACTGAGTATCAAATCCCATAAATCCAAAAACTCCATAAAACACCCTCCTGATATTTGTTTCGGTATTTAAAAATACGACAATCCAAAATTGTCGAATTAATTTTTCACTCAATTCCCTAACGTGATGATACGTTTCCATATTGTTTTATAGAAAGGGGGCTAACTTTCGGCTTATGGTGTTATTTTACACTGCCCTTACGTGCACCTTGGTTTGCCGGGATTTTCTTATTAAAAAATTAATCATCACGTTAAAGTAAATTCATCCACCAATTCTTACCTTCAGCCCCATATTTGTGAGCAATTCCTTTCTTCTGTCCATTTCCACTTCGTCAGGGGTGACAATGCCTTCCAATCCATAGGGAACAGAAAGTCTCCGATAGGTTTCAATGCCCAGGCGATGGTAGGGCAGCAGTTGAATTTCTTTTAATTTTTTAAGCCCCCGGCAGAACAGGCCCAGGGCTTTGATGTTGGCGTCTTGATCGTTGAGGGAGGGGATCACCGGCATGCGAACGACAATGGGAAGAGACCGGGGGCTTTCATCTATCTTTTTTAAATTTTCCAGAATCAATCCGTTGTCCACCCCGGTAATCTGTTTATGAATTTTACTGTCCAGATGCTTGAGGTCGTAAAAGAGGGTATCCACCCAGGGCAATACCTTTGCAATGTTGTCCCAGGGGACATGGCCACTGGTTTCAATGGCGGTATTGATACCCTGCATCACACACCCCTCCAGAAGGTCTGCTACAAAATCCTTCTGCATCAGGGGTTCCCCCCCGCTGACGGTGACACCGCCACCGGAGTGGTAATAAAAAACAGAGTCCTTTCCCAGCTCCCTTAACATCTCATCCACGGTGGCGTTGTATCCATAGGCAATGCGGGCGGTGGCAGGACAGACATCAACACATTGTCTGCAATCCGTACAAAGTGCCATATCTGTTGTGAAAATATCCCTTGCACTATCGTGGGAAATTGCCTTTTCCGGACAGGTTTCCACACAGGTAAAACAGTGGGTGCATTTCTTTTTATGGATGCCAAAATCCGTTGGTCCTTTCTGGGATTCCGGTGTGGAACACCACTGGCATCCCAGGGGGCATCCCTTGAGGAAAATCACCGAGCGCAGCCCATCTCCATCAAAGGTGGACAATTTTTCGATTCTCAATACTCTGCCAAGTGTCATGGCAGCAATCTCCTTATCAAAATGATAATAATAAAAAGCCCCCCCAGATGGCAAATCTGGGGGGAGAATTATAGATCAAAAAAATGAATTATTAACAGCAGCCGCCAGCCTTGGCAGGCACAAACTCTTCCTGGACCGTACGATGGATGATCTCATCCTGCACTTCCGGGCAAAGCTCCACAAAATAGGCGGTGTAACCGGCCACCCGGATCAGGAGATCCTTGTATTCTTCCGGACGCTTCTGGGCCTCCAGAAGTACTTTTCTATCCACCACATTGAACTGGGCATGGAAAACCCCCAGGGAACAGGCACTTTTCAAAAGGGACATGAGATTTGCAGGGCCTCTTTCATCCTTCATCAGCTCGCTGGAAAGCTTCATGTTCAACAACGTACCCGAAGAGAAAAGATCATGGGGAATCTTGGCAACGGATTTGAGCACCGCACTGGCACCGTTAACATCAGTGCCGCCGGTGGGACTCAGGCCGTCGGTCAATGTGGTCCAGGCCTTTCTACCCGATGGCAGGGCACCCACCACCTTTCCCAAAGGTACATGGGCGGTGACAGGCAATACACCGGACATGAGTTTGCCGTATTTACTGTCCTGGCTGTTGGTGTTCACGGCAATGTAGGTCATCAGTTCTGCTGCCACCTGGTCTGGATTGTCCAGGTCGTTGCCGTATTTTTCGGCATCCAGACATTTTTTCTGGATCTCTTCAAACCCTTCAAAATCGGCATCCAAAGCTTCAATCAGCTGATCCATGGTCACTGATTTCTTATCAAAAACCAACTCTTTTACAGCGGAAATACTGTTGATAAAATCGGCAATACCGTCATAGATAATACCATTACCGCATTTATACTTGGTACCGCCATGGGTATAGTCCGTGGCCGTGTCAATACAGTTTCTAAAGGTCAGGGAAATGAAGGGCACTGGCCGGTCGTCCCAGACTTCATCCAGCACATTGTTGGCCTCCACCACCTTTTTGATGATGTAATCAATCTGCTGTTTTGCGACATCGAGAAACTCCTGGTACGTGGTAAAATTTCTTGGATCGCCCGTGTCAAGGCCGAGTTTTTTACCACTTTTACGATGAATACCCCGGTTCATGATAAATTCCACAATGCTCCCGAGATTCACATCTGCACTGACATATCCCCGGATACGACCGCTCAGGTTAGTCTCCACACACCCGCAGGGATTCCAGTCATAGGCTTCGTGGAGGGGTACGCCCTTGTTCTGCATCATGCGGATACCGATCTCATCGTTGTGAAAGGCGGGAAATCCATTGCCGGTATTGATGCAGTCGGCACATTTTCTAAGGAAAGAATCGGGATTCTTGGCAAGGTTGTACCGTACGGATAAAGACGGTTGATAGAGCATGGTATCCATGGAGGCCTGGATCACCATATAGGACAAATCGTTCACCGCATCCAGGCCAAATTTATCAATACCGCCAGCGCACACGTTCTGGAACATGGTGTATCCATTGGCATACTCTGCGGTTACCCCATCCTGGAACAGGCAGGGCTCGGCCAGTTTCACCCAGGTGCAGTCAAACAGCTCCTGGGCCTCTTCTGGAGTAATTTGGCCCGCTTCAAGGTCCGCTTTATAAAAGGGATAGAGATATTGATCAATGCGTCCCAGGTTGTAACTGGCGGCATTCTGCTCCATGAAAATGCTGGAGTGATACAGATAGACAAACTGGATGGCTTCATGGAAATTACGGGCCGGGCGGGCCGGAATCTGGGAGAACACCTCTGCGATTTTTTCCAGTTCACCCCGACGGGTTTCATCGGTTTCCAGGGCTGCCAGACGAAGGGCCTCTTCCCTGTACCGCTCTCCCAGTATTTTCATCCCTTCCGCCGCTGTGATCATGGCGTTGAGATAGGCAATTCTGGGATAATGGTTGGCCTTGGACAGATCGTATTCGGATTTTTTCTCTTCAATGTAAGCAATGATGCCGTCCATGCCGTCCCGCAGCAACTCGTCATAGGCAGGGGTCAGCTCACCTGGCCCCCGCACGGCTTTTCGATCGATGTAGATAACGGCATTTTCTTTGAGATCAACGATATCCTGGGGGGCCTGGGCCTCCCATTTTTCAAAGTTGGAACGGCCCTGCCAATAAGGCTTGATCTCCTCTTTGAACAGCTTCTTATCTTCTTCAGAAATATAAAAGGGATCGTAGGGGCGATTGCTGATGGTCTCAAGCTCTTTGTCAAGCACAGACCAGCACACATCTGCACACAGGACGCCGCCCCGGGCCATCTTGCCGGAACAGCCCACAATGAGTTCGTTGTCCCAGATGGTAATGGTTTTTTCCGAGCAGACGTCTTTAAAGGCCTGGGCTTTTCTCATCTCCCGGGGGAGAGCTTCGGTTGTTTTAAAACTTTGGGTCAAAATCAGGGCATTTTCAATATCCATGGTGGGGGTGGCATTGACAACCCGGTCACGGAGTTTATTTATTCTGTTCATGTATGTAGCGGTTTGATTCTCAGTTCCCATCTTAAATGTCTCCTTAAAATTTAATCTTCAATGTCGTGACACTGCAAATATATGAAAATAAAGCCACTGCCGGGAACCGGACGTGGGCATTGTATTTTAAAATTTAGTTGACGATATGCAACCCCATCGTCCCCGGGACTCAGTCAAAATTGACAACTTATTTTTGAGTGATCCTTTAACCCGCCGCTGTAATACGAAATACCCATTAATCTCTTAAAATACGAACATTTCAATAATTTGTTGTGGCAGGTCCACCTGCATTTGTAGTAGGGTAATTGCAAAGCATATGCCATGGGGTTTAAGGCACAGCCTCAAAAGACAATAAATATAGATTTATCAATTAGTTGACCTGAGTATTTTAGAGAGAATCATCAATAATGTCGATGAAAAATGCGAGAATTAAGCTTAAAGAAATGTTTTATAATTTAAAAAAATTTTCAAATACATATTCATTTTGCTACATGCTGGAGTCCAGGGTCAGGCTTGCGTTATTGGCATTATCGCTGGGAGCTTTCGTTTGCATAAATAATGGTCTATAACGCCAAGGAGACAAGCCTGACCCCGTGGACACAATGATTTTGACAAAACACCCAAAAACATAAGGGAGTCAGTCTATCTTGATATACCAGTTATAAACGTATTCATGTCACCTAATCCTGGGACGATTGGGATATAAGCGGTATTTTAAAATCGGCCAACTCCCTAACCTGGACAAGCCAGAACCAAAAAGGTTTTCTGATTCTCTTGCCAAAATAACACGAAAATCAGAGATAAGAATCT
>JASFYZ010000124.1:0-4946 GCA_045046665.1 Desulfobacterium sp. | reverse complement strand
TCGCTTTAAGTACTTTCAGAGCGGGCGAGACGCCCGCGCTCCCAGGTGAGGAAAGTTATTTAGGACTCATTCCTAAACAAACTCAGTGGGGTCAGGCCTGCGTTGTTGCACTTTAAAAAACGGTCTGGGCATAAAAACAAAATTGGACAAAAGCGCAACAACAACGCAGGCCTGATCCCATCTGTTAATTAGAGCTTGAAATTAATAATGGAGTGCACCTTATCAAGGGAGCTGATCTCCTGGCACACATTTTCAGGAACCGGTGTATCCGTGCGAATAAAGATGATATTTCGATCGCCATCATCCTCGCGGCCCACCATCATTCTGGAGATATTGATGTTATTCTCCCCAAGACAGGTACCAATACTACCAATGGCCCCGGGCACATCCTTATTATGGATCAAGGAGAGATACCCCTCTGGGACCACTTCCAGGCGGAACTTGTTGATGCGGATAATTCTGGCATCATCCTTGCCGAAAATGGTTCCGGAAATCAGGTTGGTCTCATTCTCATACACCACCCGGATGCGGATCAAATTAATGTAATGGGCACTTTCCTGGCTGGCAATCTCGGAAATTTTAATACCCATCTCCCCGGCAAGGGAGGTGGCATTCACCGAATTGACCTCATCTGGCACCATGGGGGCAAGAATCCCCTTAACCGCTGCCAAGGTCACAGGCTTAAGGTTAAGATCAAAAAAATTACCGGCATATTCAACGGAAATTTCCTTGATGGGTCCCTTGGCCATGGTGGCATGCATGGCACCAATTTTTTCGGACAGATACAGAAAGGGCTGTAGTTTTTTCAGCAACTCACCGGTCACCGACGGCACATTAACGGCATTGATAATGGTGTCGTGTTTCAAATAGGAAATAATCTGATTTGCCACGGCCACGGCCACATTGGTCTGGGCCTCCTTAGTGGATGCACCCAGATGGGGGGTGGCAATAACCTGATCCAAGGTCAACAGAGGATTGTCAACAGGCGGTTCCACCTCAAATACATCCAGAGCGGCCCCGGCCACCTTACCCGAAACAATGGCATCATAAAGATCCTGCTCCTGGATGATACCCCCCCGGGCACAGTTAATCACCATGACACCGTCCTTCATCATGGCAAAGGTATCCTTATTGAGAAGATGGGTGGTGCTCTCAATTTTGGGAACATGGATGGTGATGTAATCGGCCCTCTTATAGAGCTCTTCCAGGGAGACGCTTTCAAATCCTTTTTTTTCAATGTGCTCGGCGGTGACAGCGGGATCATAGATAATCACCTGCATCCTCAACCCCTGGGCAAGACTTGCCACAATGGACCCAATATTACCAAACCCGATGACGCCAAGGACCTTATTAAAGAGTTCCCGGCCCTGGAGGTTTTTCTTTTCCCACAAAGATCCCTTAAGGGTGGATGTTCCCCGGGGAATATTCCGGGTCAGGGCCATCATCATGGCAATGCTGTGCTCGGCGGTGGTAACGGTGTTACCGCCCGGGGTGTTCATCACGGCAACGCCATGCTTGGTGGCGCTGGGGATGTCCACATTATCAAGGCCGATACCAGCCCGGCCCACCACCTTTAAATTGGTGGCAGCGTCCAGGATCTCCTGGGTCACCTTGGTGGCACTTCTGATGACAAGACCATCATACTCACCAATAATGGCTTTGAGTTCATCCGGGGCAAGACCGGTGTTCACATCCAGTTCAATGCCCTCTTCATTCCTGAAAATCTCAAGCCCTGCGTCTCCCAGTTTATCACTTACAAGAACCTTCATCTCAATCGTTTCCTTTTTATATACAGGGTGTTCGCCCCCAGCGTTTGACGGTGGGGACGTTCACATTTATTTTTCTTTTTTAAAAGCAATCATAAAATCAATCAGGGCTTCCACTGCGGCCATGGTGGTGGCATTGTAGATGGATGCCCGGCATCCGCCCACCGACCGGTGGCCCTTAAGCCCCCCAAGTCCCTTTGCCGTGGCTGCGGCAATGAACTCTTTTTCCATCTCCTCGGTGGGCAAACGGAAGGTGACATTCATCAAGGAGCGACTTCCCTTTTCTGCCGTGGCCCGATAAAAATCACTGGCATCCATGAAATCATAGAGCATAGCCCCTTTCTTTTCATTGTGGGCCTGCATTTTATCAAGCCCCCCCATCTCCTCTTCCAGCCATTTCAACACCAGCTGGATGGTGTAAACCCCAAAGCAGGGAGGGGTATTATACATGGAATTCTTGGCCACAAAGGTGTCATACTTCAGCATGGAGGGCAGGTTTTTCTCTGCGGTGGCCAGAAGATCATCCCGCACAATCACCATACAGGTGCCAGACGGCCCCATGTTTTTCTGGGCACCAGCATAGATCATGCCAAACTTATCCATGGGAAGAGAGCGACTGAAAATATCCGAAGACATGTCCGCCACGATGGGGACCCCGTTGGTGTCGGGAAAAGAGTCCCACTGGGTACCCTTGATGGTGTTGTTGGAGGTGATGTGAACATAGGCGGCATCGGCATTAAAGGAGATGTCACTGGGAATGTATGAAAAGTTCTTATCCTCGGAGGAGGCAACTACCTTGTGAGCCTTATTGAGGATAGCCGCTTCCTTGATGGCCTTGGTGGACCAGGTGCCGGTGTTGACATAATCCGCAGACTTACCCTCCCCCAGGAAATTCATGGGGATCATGGCAAACTGGAGGCTGGCACCCCCCTGGAGAAAGAGCACATGGAACCGCTCATCCAGGTTCAACAAACGTTTGGTGCGGGTAATGGCATCATTGATGACATCGTCAAACCATGGGGAGCGATGGCTCACCTCGGTGATGGACATGCCACTTCCCTTAAAGTTCAGAAATGAGGCCTGGATCTCCTTGAGCACCGGCAGAGGGAGGGCAGCAGGCCCGGCATTAAAATTAAAAATTCGTTCTTCGGTCATGACAAAATTCTCCTTTTAAATGACTTAACTTTCAAACTTGGGGGTCAGGCCGGGTCAGGTGTTGCTGGAAGCAGTGTCTGAAAATGCAGTCCCAGGCCTGAAAAAACCCACCACGCTTGAAATTATATTAATTATATTCGCGTGTTTTATGAAATTTTATGTCCGGCCAGGCTTCCATGGCAAAGCCCAGCTGATATTCACTGGTGGTTAAAAATGCCACCCAGCCTTCCGAGTCCACAGCAATGCTGCTGGCATTCTGATTAATAAACTTTTTTTTCATCTCTTCATTGTCACAGGTGATCCACCGGGCCACGGAAAGCTCCACCGGCTCAGATCCGGCATCCACCCCATATTCTGATTTTAAACGGGCCATGGTAACATCAAACTGCAAAACCCCCACAGCCCCCATGATATAATCGTTGTTGATGCGGGGGCGGAACACCTGGATGGTTCCCTCTTCTGCCAGCTGGGTGAGACCCTTTTGCAATGACTTGGTTTTCATGGGATTTTTCAAGATAACCCGCCGGAAATGTTCCGGTGCAAAACTGGGTATTCCCGTGAATTTAAGTTCCTCTTTCTCGGTGAAGGTATCACCGATCTTGATGGTGCCATGGTTGTGAATCCCAATGATATCTCCGGGAAAGGCCTCATCCACATTGCTGCGCTCCTGGGCCATGAAAATGGTGGCATTGGAGAGGATGATGTCCTTACCAATGCGGTGGTGACGCACCTTCATTCCCTTTTGAAACCGGCCCGAACAGATCCTGAAAAAGGCAATACGGTCCCTGTGAGCCGGGTCCATATTGGCCTGAATTTTAAAGGTAAACCCGGAGAATTCTGGTTCTTCGGGTCGAACCTCCCGGGTCAATGTCTGTCTCACCCCGGGGGGTGGGGCCATCTCCACAAAGGAATCCAACATTTCCCGAACCCCGAAATTATTAATGGCACTGCCAAAAAAAACCGGGGTCTGGGACCCCTTGAGATAATAGTCCATATCAAAGGGATCTGCGGCCCCCTGGATCAAGTCCACATCGTCCCTTAATTCTGCGGCCTGGTCCCCCAGCTCCTGGTCCAGAATGGGATCATCCAGATCACTGATCATCACCCCATCCCCGTCCCTGGGGGTGTACCCCGGGGAAAAAAGCCCCAATTGCTTTGTACCAAGGTGATACACCCCCCGGAACCGTTTCCCCATACCAATGGGCCAGGTGATGGGGGAGCACTCAATCTGGAGTTTCTCTTCAATGTCGGCAAACAGATCCAAGGGCTCCATGCCTTCCCGGTCCAGTTTATTAATAAAGGTAATGATGGGGGTGTTGCGCATGCGACACACCTCCATTAATTTCCGGGTCTGGGGCTCAACCCCCTTGGCACTGTCAATGATCATCACGGCACAGTCCACGGCGGTGAGCACCCGGTAGGTATCTTCGGAAAAATCCTTATGACCCGGTGTGTCCAGAAGATTAATCTCAAATTCTTTATAATTGAATTTCATCACCGAGGAGGAGACACTGATGCCCCTTTCCTGCTCAATGGAGAGAAAATCACTGGTGGCCTTGCGTTGTGTTTTTCTGGACTTCACCGCCCCTGCCTGCTGGATGGCCCCCCCGAAAAGCAGCAGCTTTTCCGTCAGGGTGGTTTTCCCGGCATCGGGGTGGCTGATAATGGCAAAGGTGCGACGTTTTGCCGTCTCTTTTGCCGTGCGTGGATCTGTTTTCATGGATTCCTCAAAAATTTTGTATTGTAGAGCCAAGCCCGTTTATATAGTCCATAACTGGTCTTTTTTCAATGAATTAATTCTTTTAATTTTCAGACAGTCATGGGATGCATCAAACACACAACCCTTTGGCTTATAAGGATATAATATATATATTTGATCATTATAAATGTTTTTTACCTCAAAAATTGATGAATTACGCAATCAATATTCCATTTAATCATGCCCTGTCATGGCCACAAGGGTGGCACCAATGATAATAACGCCCCCCAATGCGGTGCGCCATCCGGCCTCGCTGACTAAAGTAA
>JASFYZ010000123.1:0-20687 GCA_045046665.1 Desulfobacterium sp. | reverse complement strand
CCTTGTGGTGAAATTTTAACATTGAAAAATAAATACTGTTATTATGGGTATTTGCGATGCATCAAATTCAATTTTCCGTAAAGTGGCCTATCTTATGATCAACTCCGTTTTTTACAACAGACACGCCAATGTTATTAGATCCAACATCAATCCCTAAAATTAAAGGCTGAGTAAATTCAGTCGATTCATAAGTCAATTGGATTGTAAAAGGTTTATGTTGAATAATTTTTGCTTTTTCAGTTTTCAATAACCATTTGACCTTTCCAAATCTTTTGGTAGGCATCAAAGGCTTTCCAGATTTTGATAATACATATACTTGATACATTTTAAGTAACTCCTAACAAGTTAGGTTGGTTTCTCTGAACTCCTTACAGGGTTAACAGTGTTTAAGCTGAGAAAACTTAATTGCCAAGTGATACCTGTAAGTAGGTCCTGTGATTTAATCTTTATTCGACAGGCTGTTACGGAATAGAATTTGCCATAGATTTCATCAAAATCCTCACCTCACGGGCACTTGAAATTTTATTAAAATTGAAAAATTTAGATATGGTAACTGATTTGATTACTGGAAGCTGGAGACTATTGGGAAATTAGACCTGTTATCCCAGAACTCATGGCCCTGCAAAAGTCAAAATAAACAAATTTGGATCAATAATTTCAATGAATTGCACTGAAGAAAACACCAAAATATGACTTTTTGCAAGTCCATAATCACTTGCCTAATTTTCTTATGCCAGGCAATCCTTTACGTTTACTGCATGTTTGTTGCAGTAAGAGGCTATCTTCTTTATATTATGGGCAATACACATCAGATCAAATTCACCTTTTACTTTTGTGACACCACGAACTAAGAATTGCCTAAAGCCCAAATTAAATTTTATATTCCCAAAAACAGGTTCAACCGTATACATTCGCTTTTGATATTCTTTACGCCCATCATCACTTATAAGCTTGTCCCTGTTTTTTTCAATCAGATGTTCATGTTTTCCTCTGGACAACTGTCTAAATTTGGCTTTTTTTGTGCATTCTGATTTTGCAGTGCACTCCATGCATTCTTTGCACTTATAAACTTTTTTTTCTTCCGTAGCTGAAATCAAGTGTAGCTCTTTTCCTTCAGGGCAAGTGTAAGAGTCTGTTTTTGAATTATATGTAAAATTGACTTTATCAAATTTGAAATTTTCATTATCAACTCTTTGTTTGTTGGGGTCATCAATTAACGCTTCCATAGAAATTTCTGACATTTTTGCAAGATTGTCCCCACTGTGGTAACCACTATCAGCTTTACAGATATCAACATTGTTTTTCAGATTTTCTTCAGATTGCTTAACCAACGGGATTAATTGCTTTTTATCATTACATTCTGTTGTCACATCGCAAGCTACAATAAATTGATTTTCTTCATCAACACTGGTTTGAGCATTAAAATTTGTCCGAATGCACCCTTTACTTTCCTTCATATAGTTGGCATCATGGTCAGTTATATTGATTTTTTTATTTTCAACTTTTTTTTCTTCAGCTTTGCTAAGAGTTCTTTTTTTCCCGTTTGTATTTTTTTTTGCTATAAGTTCTTTTTTTAACTCTTTTTTTTCTTTTTTTAGTTCTTGTAAGGCACTTTTAATCTTTTCTTTTCTGGTTCCTAATTGCTGGAGTTTTTTTGGAAGCTCGTCACCACGTTTGGTATCATGCTCCGAATCTTCTTTTTGATCAATTGCTTCAGCCTCTTTTAATATAGTGGTAACTTTATCTTTTACATCTGATAATAATTTTTCCAATCCCTTTTCATCTTTGCTCAGTTTGCCGGATGCATTTGCTCTGATTTTTGAACCATCTATTGAAACCTTTATATTTCCAATTTTTACAAGACCAATCTTCACCCCAATTAAAACAATCTCTTGAAATAATTCTGATATTTCCAATAAATTTTCTTTTCTAAATTCACTGATTGTTTTATGGCTGGGACGAAGTTTGCTGGCCAAAAACATAAAATCTACTCTCTCTTCACATGCCTTTGATAACTTGCGAGAACTTCTTATTCCAATGGAATATCCATAAAAAAGTATCAAAAGCAAGATTCTGGGAGAAAATGCTCTTTGGCCGACATGGCTATATTTAGAAATAATAGTATCCATATTCAGCTCTAATACGATTGATAACACAAGTTTTGCCAAATGATCTTCAGGAATATAATCATTGATGCTTTCAGGAAAAAACATCATTTGATTTCTTGATTCACCAGTTTTAAAATTGAGCATAAAATCCTCCACAAATAGTTGAAAGATCTATAGCATTTATCGCAGTAAAAAACAACAAAAATATCGCGATATTTTATATAATTTCAAGTAGTTGAAGTTCCGTAACAGCCTGTCGAGACCATAATGCCACCCCCAAGCGACTGTATCCGGTTGACCGCCAGAGCCATCAATTGCTCATCAGTACCAACGACGATTATGCTTGCTGAATTCCATGCCCCGGTACAGGTAAATGCCCCTTCCTTATTCTTGATATCGTTTCAAGATCCGATCGAATCCCCCCCCTCTCTTAACATTACATTATCCCACTTCTCAGTCGTTCTGCCACCTGTTTTGCCGTGATGGGTTCGTGGCAGGGGAGATACCAAGGCAAAAAAAGGGATTGATCATAACGTCGGCCACTTTGTGGTGAGATTTTGAATTATGAAAATAAGCACTTTTATTCCAAGCATTTGTGATGGGCGTTAACTTCTCTCCCGTATAGTGGCCCATCTTATGATCACCCCCCAACACAAATAGGTAGCCAGTTTCTTTCCTGTGGCACCGGCAGAATGGCCTTCCAGTGTTTTTCCCATTTTCAGCTCCTTTTAAATTTGGATTTTAGTCGGGTTCGGGGGCTTTTGCATGGTTTGTGATAAAAGTCATTGTATTTTTGCCTGACCTCGTTGGTTCACGATTTTATTCAATGGTCAGTGGGGTAACCCAGTCCCTTTTGGTCAATGGATGGCCACTTTAAACCGAAGTGATCAGGATTTTCAAGAATATAAAAGAAGAGTCTTGACAAGGTGAAGTCTATTGTATACTAAATACAATAGATAAATTGATTTCACACAGACGCTTTTTGTGGGGTGTCGATACTGTTGACACGCTTTTTTTATATCAGTTTTGACGATGACCAGTTGGCATGGGACGAATTGATGAGCCTGGAGTACGGCGGCCAGTTCCTCACCACCCCCCACACCTTTAAGCATTGTCGGAACGTTGAAGCCCCCATTAATTTTACAAGGCAGGACAGGGCCGGTTGGGCAAGTTCAGGAAGCCGGGACCTTCACCAGAGAGTCCGGGAATACCTGGGTGAAATCATGAAGGATGCTGCACCGCTTGCATTACCCGATGAAACCCGAAAGGAACTTTCAGAAATTGTAAAAATGGCCGATGACAAGATGTGTTGATGGGATGGGCATTGGTACGAATCTGGTGATAATTGTTTAAGCTCAAGAGGTTCCTGGAGGGCTTGACAATACCTATTGGTCTGTATACTGTAGACAATAGTTTATCTAATGCCTGTCCTAGGACGCTCGGCTTAAGCACAGATAGTTGTTGACGAGTGTCTGGTCAAGACGAGATTCCGTGATCTGACTCACTATAAAATCTGGTGCAGGGTTTTATGGGGTGGGAATCAGATACACTAAGGGTTCTTGTTGGCCCAGGATTAAAAGATAACCGTATCCAGGGAAGATTTGGAATGATCCCCCATTTGATCAATTTATAACAAAAAAGGAGCGCCATGAAGCTGGAATCCCTTGCAGATATGACAGCGCACTTTATTGAGAAGCTTATTATCACAGATGAGCTAAAACCGGGACAGCAGATAAAAGAGGATGATATTGCAGCAAAACTTGATATCAGCCGTCCTCCGGTGCGAGAAGCATTCAAGACCCTTGAGGGCCAGGGCCTTGTTATCAGAAAACCCCGTAAGGGGACCTTTGTGGTCGAAATGATGGAAAAGGATATTCGTGAAGTCTATACCTTAAAGGCAGAGCTTTATGCCCTTGCCACTAAGCTTGCCATGGATAAAATTATCCAGCATGAAAAAGACGCATTGTCACAGCTTGTGCAAGAGATGACGGTTGTCGTTAATGCAGATCCTTGTGATATCCTGACATATCAAAAGATCCACAGTGAATTCCACAACTCAATTATGGAGATTTCGGGAAACACCAGACTCTTGAACTTTGCATCCAATCTTCATAAACAGATTCGCAGGTTCAGTTACCAGACCTTACATTTTAAAGAACATTTGGAAAATTCGTCAGCTTATCATGGTAAAATCATGGCGTGCATCATTGATGGTGACAGGATGAATGCCGCACGAATGATGAAGGCCCATGTCATCGATGCCATGAATTTTTTATTGGATATACCCGATATATTTGTACAAAAATAAAGAGATGCAAATTAAAAATATCTATTTTTAGGACCGTAGATGAAATAATTTGAGCAGGAATAGCGCAGACCAATCTATAAAATCTGGTGGTTTATCTACAAGGCGCATTAAAGGTTTAATCTCTGGCCTATTTGACCTTTGATGCAACGCGGTAGATGGGCCAAAAGGCAAGCTATTTCGTTCAAGTTATAAAATTTGCGAGCCTTAGCTATCATATTAAAGTTAACAGGAGATTAAAATGGCAATTTCGCAGGAAGTTGAAAAGCATTATGGAAAATTGAAGATGTACATTAATGGAAAGTGGGTAGAATCCTCATCCACAGACGTGTACGATGATGTGAACCCAGCCACGGGGGAGGTGATCGCAACCTTTCCCTCATCCACCTCCCAGGAGGTGGATGCTGCCATCGAGGCCGCCCAGGAAGCACTCTATGCCTGGAAAAAGGTTCCGGTAAGGGATAAGGTTCGATACCTGTTTGATCTCAGGGGTAAGTTTGAAGATCATTTTGACAGACTGTGTAAAATTCTGATCCAGGACCATGGCAGGACCCTGGGAGAGGCCAGTGGAACCATCCGCAGATGCATCGAGAATATTGAGGCTGCCTGTGCCGCACTGTTGCTTCTTACAAAAGGGGAGCAGGTCAATGATCTTGCCAGGGGACTGGATCAAACCATGATCTGGGAACCCAGGGGAGTTTTTCTTATCATAACCCCCAACAATATCCCTATGCATGCCTGGTCTTCCTTTGTGCCCTATGCCCTTGCTAGTGGTTGTCCGGTCATTGTCAGCCCCAGCAAAGACGATCCCATTTGTCTCAAGGCCATCTTTGAAGTGGTTGATACGGTGGAAGGATTTCCTCCGGGACTCATGAACCTTGTTTATGGGGGGCGCAATATTAATGACCAGATCCTTGAACACCCCCATGTAAAAGGTGTTGGATTTATCGGTTCCACCGGTGTGGGGCGAAAACTGTTTGCAAAGGCCGGTAAACTGGGCAAGGAAGCCTCCATCAATGGAAATGGAAAAAACCATGTGGTGCTTATGCCGGATGCTGATTTTGATGGCGCCATAAACGGTATTTTAAGGGGATGTTTCGGCATGGCTGGTCAGCGGTGCCTGGGGGCAGACAATCTTGTGATTATCGGAGATAATTACGATAAATTTAAGGAAAAATTTGTAGCCGCCTCAGCAGCTATGAAAATGGGGTATGGCTTGGACGAAGACGTGGAGATGGGGCCCCTTGTCTCTGCCAAAGGACGGGATAATGTACTTAAATTCATAGAAAAGGGAATTGAAGGCGGGGCAGATCTGATCCTCGACGGCAGAAAGCCCTCCATTGAGGGCTGTGAAAATGGTTTTTTTGTGGGACCCACCGTTTTTGAGAATGTGACGCCGGATATGTACATCGCACGGGAGGAGTCCTTTGGACCCGTTGCCAACCTTATGAAGGCAAAGGATCTGGATGAAGCTCTGGACTGGATAAACAATAAGGATGACTACGGCCACTCCGCCTGCATCTTTACCCAGGACGGCAGTGTTGCCCGCAGATTTATCAAAGAGGCAGATGTGGGGAACGTGGGGGTGAATGTACCGGTTCCCCAGCCCTACGCATTTTTTCCACTGGGCTCCAAAAATCAATCGGCCCAGGGAACCGCCAAAACTCGAATTGATTCCATGCGGCTTTTTCTTGATCAAAAGACGGTCACTGAACGGTGGTAATGCAGCACAAAAATTGTATACATGAATAACTTACTGAGCCCCATTGGTCTTAATGGGTGTTCAGGAATAGACCGATTTAATTTAAATGCCCCCTCTTTCATGGGGGGGGGCACATCATAAGGGCCTTGATCTCTTATGATATATGGGAGGGAGAAGGATATTTCAGATTTAATTTTTAATTAACCACAACACAAAGGAGTCGAAAATGAAGGGAAACGTATTTGTTAGAAAAATATTTTTTATCCTCATGGGAGTGGCCTTAATGGGAAGCTTGGTTATGGTTTCCGACACATGGGCAGGTGATGAGACAATCAATATTCGTTTCAGTACCTGGCATGTTCCGGCCGGTGCAGATGTTCAGAAATTGTGGATTCCCATGCTTGAGGAGATGAAAAAAAGAAGTAATGGCCGCATTACCTATTCCATGTATGCCGGTGGTGCCCTGGGAAAAGGACCGGCACATTACGATATTGTAAAAACCGGACTGTCTGACATGGGCTATGCCACGTTAAGCTGGACCCCCGGACGTTTCCCCCTCACCGATGTGCTTTCGTCTCCCATTGTGTGTCCTGCAAAGTGGAAAGGTGCAGAGGCAGGAATGGCCATGCATGACAAGATGCTTCACAGTGAGTTTGAGGATGTAAAGGTGCTTCACATTAACAATTGTGTCATGGCACATCTTTGGACCACGAAAAAAGTAACCAGCCTTGCCGATCTAAAGGGAATGAAAATTCGAAGCCCCGGCGGACTCCAGACAAAGGCCATCGAGGCCCTGGGTGCCACCCCCATATTCCTGCCCCTGGGCGATGTTTACCTTGGCATGGAGACCGGTGTCATCGATGGTGTTGTCACCTGTCCCGCCCTTGTGAAAGCCTTTAAACTGTATGAGGTTGCTGATTACGGCGTCCCCACCTCCTTTGGATGTGTGTCCGAAGGACTTTTTGTTAATAAAAGATTCTGGAAAAAAGTGCCCGATGATTTAAAGCCCATCATCGAAGATGTGGGTAGAAACGCTTATAAAATTGCCGGTGTTTTTGACGAAAATTGGTACAACGAAACCATGACTGGCTTTGGGAAAACAATTGAGATCACAAAGTTATCCGATGCTGAGCAGAAGGTGTGGGATAAAAAACTAAGTGCCATGCTGGCCACATGGGCATCGGAGCTTGAGGTTAAGGGGCTGCCGGCCAAAGAGGCGCTTGTTCAGTTCAAGGAAGAGCTAAAAAAGGTGGATGTGGCGTTTGATACCTGTCCTTATTAATCCAATATTAACACCGGGTTGTTCCGTCAGCGCCGTCGCAGACATTGGTGTCACAGCGGGCGTGACGGAACAGAACGGGTGGAGGTTCACGTGGGGAACTCAACTACACGGTTTGCCAAAGTAAAATCCATCGTTCACAAAATGAATTCTTGGGCTCTGACCCTGGGGATGGGATGGGTCCTTGTCATGATGTTTCTAACCACCCTGGATGTGGGAGGGCGATATTTCTTTTCCAGCCCCGTGCCTGGTACCATTGAAATGAGTGAGTTCATGCTGGCCATGTTCGGTGTCCTGGGCATCGCCTATACCCATGAGGCCGGTGGCAACGTCAAGGTTACCATGCTGACGGGAAAACTTCCTGTTCGTGCCTCGTCCTTCCTGGACCTGATCACAGGGCTGTTGAGTCTGCAGATCGTTTCCATGCTGGCATGGTATGGTGTGGTAATGGCCATGGATGAATATAAAAACGGGACCACCACAGATACGCTGGGTATCCCCATTTTCCCCCTTGATCTGCTCTTGTCGGTGGGGGCATTCCTGCTGGTCCTGGAAATTTTAATTACGGTTATTTCCGCCGGGACAACAATGTTCACAGGTAAAATGGCAACCAATAAAAATTAGATATTTTTATATACTCGTCAGTCCTAAATTCTCTGCATGTTGTGTATTGAGATTTGCTAACCCCCTGAAATTATAGAGCCTGTATCGTAGAACTTGATTTTATAGGCCTTAATGATTCCAATGGGTTATGAGAACTTAGGACTCTTGAGTTATATAAAATTCCGTCCAAAATAATGTAATCAGAAGAGCCGCTTGTAGAAATAAAAGCACTTTAATTTTTATCCATATATAGATATGTTGCTATCACAACACACAATATATTCTAAAAATGTGTGCAAAAATGCTATTTCTGCAAAAGGCTCAGAAGAGTTCTAATTTTCGTTGTGGCAGTACAAGCTGCCATGCAGGTTTATAAAAATGCAACGCAGTATCATTACTGCTGCTCGTAAGGAGAGAGGGAGAATGGATCCTCAGACCATTGGATTAATCGGAATTGGTGTATTGTTTTTACTCTTGCTCATTGGAATGCCCATTGGTTTTGCCCTTGCTTTTGTGGGGTTCTGGGGAATTAGTTTTGTGACGGATATTTCTGTTGCCCTGCCCACCTTATCAAGATCCTTTCTGGGAACCTTCACCACCTATTCTTTTACGGTGATCCCCCTGTTTGTCATCATGGGGGAGCTTGCAACGGCGTCCGGTCTCAGTCAGGGCATTTATTCGGTTGCGGACAAGTGGCTCAGACGTTTGCCCGGAGGGCTTGCCATTGCCACCATTGGTGCCTGTTCGGGATTTGCGGCCATTTGTGGGTCATCCGTGGCCACCGCCGCCACCCTGGGTCGGGTGGCCCTTCCGGAAATGGAAAAATATAAGTACGATGTGCATCTGGCAACGGGGAGTGTGGCCGCCGGGGGCACCTTGGGATTTTTAATCCCCCCCAGTATCGGTTTTGTGGTGTACGGCATTCTAACGGAGCAATCCATTGGGAAATTGTTGATTTCTGGGTTTTTGCCCGGGTTTTTGCTGGCATTGACCTACATTGCCATTATTTTTGTATGGGTAAAGGTAAAGCCCCATGCGGCCCCCCTGAATCCCGAAAGGGTACCTTTCAGGGAAAAAATGCAGTCTCTTTTAATGGTGTGGGAACTCATTGTCGTCTTTTTGCTGGTAATGGGGGGGATCTACTTTGGATTTTTTACCCCCACAGAGGCAGGGGCGCTGGGCGCATTTTTTCTTTTCGCGGTTACCCTTCTCAGAAGAAAACTTACCTGGAAGACGCTTCTTGAGTCCATGAAATCCACCACACGGATTTCGGTGATGATCTTTATCATCCTTGCCGGTGCCTATGTGTTCACCTATTTCATGGCTTTAACCATGATTCCCATGGAATTGTCCATGTGGCTGAGCGGTATGTCCCTTTCCCGTTATTTGATACTCTTCATTATTTTGGTGGGATATCTGTTCCTGGGATGCTTTCTTGATGCCACGTCCATGATGGTACTCACCCTGCCGGTGATTTTTCCTACCATTATTGAACTTGGGTTTAACCCCATTTGGTTTGGGGTTATCTCTGTTCTCATGATGGAAGCCGGTTTGATCACCCCCCCCCTGGGTTTGAATATTTTTGTTATATCCGGGGTCGCCGATGTGCCCATGGAAATTGTTTTCAAAGGAACCATTGTTTTTTTGCTGGCCATTTTTCTGGTGGTGGGGCTGGTTACCATTTTCCCCTGGATTGCGCTTTTCCTTCCAGGGATTATGGGATGATATAACACAATAACTTTGACAAAAGGCCCTGACTTTACCACTGGCCTGATTTATCACAGGAGATAAAAGAGATGAAACCTGAAATTAGAACCGTGTATACCATTGTTGAAGAAACCCATGTAGACGGAACCGTCAAGCTTGGTACACCCACAAGAAAAGCCGCCTGCGCCGCTGTGTTTAAAAATCCTTATGCGGGGCAATACCAGGAAGATTTATCGCTGCTGTATCAATGGAGCGAGGAGATCGGTGAAATGCTTACCAAAAAAGCGGTGGCGGCCCTTGGCATTGCGCCTGAAAAGGTGGAAAGTTACGGAAAGGCAGCCATTGCAGGCTTGGATGGTGAGCGTGAACATTGTGCAGCTTTGATGCACCCGGCCCTTGGCAAACCCATTCGTGCCAATGTGGGGGGTGGCAAAGCATTGTTGCCGTCGGCCAAGAAACTGGGTGGCCCCGGATGCGCCATTGATCTTCCCCTTGGACATAAGAATGCCGCCTATGTCAGGTCTCATTTTGATGCCATGGAGGTGAGAATTCCCGACGCACCTAAGGCGAATGAGTTAGTGCTCATCGTGGGTGTCACTGATTCCGGAAGGCCAGCCCCCCGCGTGGGCGGTTTGACCCCCGCAGAGGTGAAGGGTGAAGATGGGTTGAAGTAATCAGAGGACGGCTACCTACTTAAGACGGGACAGCCTTTAAAATCAAGCATCTTAGCAGCCCTGATTATAGGGGCTAAAAACTAATTATCCATATAACCTACATGGCAGTAACTACCTGCCACAACGAAAGATGAAACCCTTATGATTCCGGTCTGTTAGACGGAGTTTCTTATAAAAAAACCTTGAGAATATCCCGCCTTAAGTGGGTAGCCCAGAGGACTGACACCTCGATAAGTTGGCGGTGTCGTAATCCGGCCCATCAATTATAATCAGCGTTGCTGATTTCGGCATCCTCCAGATGACCTCAAAAGTATTTTATAGTTTTTTGGGAATAATTTTTGGAAAATGGGCTTTTTGTTCCAAAAAGTATAAATTAAAAAATGAAGGATATCTTGATTTCATACCTTTTTGAAAACAGTTTTTAAAACCCTGGATGTGTCAACCAGTGAACAGGAGAATGGCAAGGAAAATGGATCAAAAAAGAATAGATATTCAATTTACCCTCAATGGCCAAAAGGCCTCCGTGCGCATTCCGGTTGAAATGACGGCGCTGCAGGTGATCCGGGATGTGGTAGGGTTTAAGGGGACCAAAGAGGGGTGCGGCATCGGTGAGTGTGGTGCCTGTACCATTGAGGTTGATGGTAAAGCCATCAATTCATGCCTTATGTGTGGTGTTCAACTGGATGGTCGGGAGGTTTTGACCATTGAGGGGCTTGAAAGAGAGGAATGCCTTCACCCCATACAGGAGACGTTCCTGGAACATCATGCAGTGCAGTGCGGGTTTTGTACGCCGGGTATTTTGATGAGTACCCATGCACTTTTAAAAGAGAATCCAGCTCCGGATGACGAGGAAATCAGAGATGCCGTGGCAGGAAATTTATGCAGGTGTACAGGTTATCAACAAATTTTTTCTTCTATTAAGGCGGCGACACCGGTGAAAGACGACTCGTTTCCTTACGCCAGTGATGCCGAAAATGCCCAAAAAAGTTCCCAAGTTTTCACCGATGAAACCAGTCCGTCTATGATGCTGAATGGCACAAAAAAAGACGAAAATAAAGGGGATGGTTACCATGACTGAGATGAAATATTACCGTCCTGAAACCCTTGAGCAGGCCTTGGCTTTTCTGGATGCCCATGGCTCTCAAACGGAAATCCTTGCCGGTGGCACCGATGTAATGGTGGATATCAGGTCCGGTGTACTAAATAAAAAAACCCTCCTTGATGTCAACCAGTTGGCGATATTGAAAAAAATTGAAATAACCGATGAGGGGTTATGCATTGGAAGTGGGGTTACCTTAAGTGAGATCAATACCTCACACCTCGTTAAAATGTATGCGCCAGCTCTTGGAAAATGTACTGACACCTTTGCCAGCCGTCAGATTCGAAATATTGCCACCATTGGGGGGAATGTGGCCCATGCATCGCCCTGCGGTGATACCATCCCCCCACTTGTGATCCATGAAGCCCGGGCCGTGGTTGCAAATCAAAATGGTGTGAAAGAAATTTCCATGGATGCCATTGCCGCCGGGGCCTACCAGAGCACCCTTGCCTCTGGTGATATCATCGTAAAATTTATTCTGAAGCCCAGAAAGGCGGGTTTTGCTGATTTTCAGAAAATTGCTCGGCGAAGGGCTCTTGCCATTTCCCGCATGACCATGGCAGTAATGGCGGACAAAAATGAGGCGGGGAATATCTCCTTTGTACGATTTTCATTGGGTGCTTGTACCCCCACCCCCCATCGCATGGATGCGGTGGAATCGTTTTTGATGGGACACAAACCCACCCATGAACTGCTCCGGGAGGCAGGAACACTCCTTGCGGGAAAAATGGTTGAAATCACCGGGAGACGGTCTTCAATTATCTATAAAGAGCCGGCCGTTCAGGGCCTTTTTATGAGAATGATGTATCCGATGGTAGGGTGGTGCGAAAAATGAAGAATGAATATAAGATTGTGGGAAAAAGTATTCGGCGCAAAGGGGCCCTGGATAAAGTAACAGGGGCGCCGGTTTTTTGTGCCGATCTGGAATTGGACCACCCCTTGTGCCTCAGAGCGGTTCGCAGCCAGCGTCACCATGCGTTGTTAAAAAACATTGATATTTCAAAGGCCGTTAAAATACCGGGGGTTGTGGGCATCTTTACCGCAGCAGATATCCCGGGAATGAATCTCATGGGGATTATTAACAAGGATCAACCCCTGTTGGCCACTGACAAGGTGCGGTCAATGGCAGATCCCGTGGCCCTGGTGGCAGCGGAAACGCCTGAGGCCGCAGCGTTGGCCATGTCTGCCATTACCGTTACCTACGAAGATCTGCCGGTGATTTTTGATCCAGAGGAGGCCCTGGCACCGGGGGCACCATTGATTCATAAAAAGGGCAATCTGCTTTGCAAGCGGATCATTCAAAAGGGAAATGTGGACAAGGCCTTTGAAAAGGCCCATGCCATCGTTGAAAAAATCTACCGCACCAGTGCCATTGAACATACCTATCTGGAACCCGATGCCGGTGCGGGGTATGTGGATGATGACGGAACGATTGTGATCCATTCCTCCACCCAGAATCCACACTATGATCATAAGGAGGTGGTTTCTTTCTTGGGGGTTACCGACGAAAAGGTGCGTATTATTCAAGCAGCCACCGGTGGTGGATTCGGATCAAAGCTGGATCTCAATGTTCAGGGGTTCATCGGGCTTGCCCTGTATCATTTAAAAAGACCGGTTCGGTATGTCTTCTCCCGGGAAGAGTCCTATCTTGCCTCTTCAAAACGACACCCCTTTGTGATTGAAATGAAAACCGGTGCCGATGCAAAGGGTCGGCTGGTGGCGTTGAAAATGCGGGCTGTGTGTAACACCGGGGCCTATGGTTCTTACGGGATTGCCGTGGCCTCCCGGGCAGCGGTGCATGGTACCGGTCCCTACGAAATCGAACATGTGGATATGGAGTGCAGTGCTGTTTACACCAACACCACTTTTTGCGGTGCCATGCGGGGCTTTGGTGCACCCCAGATGGCCCTGGCCCACGAAAGTCAGATGGATCTTCTGGCCCAGGCCCTTGGGATGGATCCCCTGGCCATTCGCGCGTTAAACGGGCTGAAAAAAGGCTCCATCACCAGTACCGGTCAAACCATCACCGTGAGTGCTGGCTTTAACGCCTGCCTTGAAGAGGTAAAACCCCATTACAAAGAAGCCCTGGAAAACTGGGTTTCTGCTGAACCCTCCCCCTTTATCAAACGGGGTGTGGGGCTGGGGGGGATGTGGTATGGCATTGGTAATACCGGGGTTCAAAATCCGTCCACGGCAAAGATTGAGATGGATAGAACGGGGCGGGTAACCCTTTTCACCGGTTGCGCCGATATCGGCCAGGGCTCCACCACTGTTCTTTCCCAAATTGCCGGTGAAACGCTCGGGTTAAGCTCCGATGACATTCAAATGGTGGTGGGAGATACTAAATATACCACAAGCGCCGGTGCCACCTCTGCCAGCAGACAAACCTATATCTCGGGAAACGCTGTGAAGGATGCAACGGATAAACTGGTCAATGTATTGCTCACCGAGGCGGTGAACCGTTTGAAGGTCAAGAAATCATATCTGAAACTCAATAACGGCATGGTGTATGATGGCAGAAATCCAGACAAAAAAGTGGCGTTTACCTGGCTTGCACAAAGAATCCTGGACAGGGGAGGGGCCTTGTCCTGGCAGGGTTATTTTGATCCGGAAACCGTTCCCCTGGATTCGGAAACCGGAGAGGGGGTTCCCTATGCCACCTATGCATTCGCCTGTCAAATGGCCTGCGTGGAGGTGGATACCCTCACCGGAGAAGTGTTTGTAAAAAAAGTGGTGGCAGCCCATGATGTGGGAAAGGCCATCCATCCTGAAAATGTCATTGGACAAATTTGTGGCGGCATTGCCATGGGTGTGGGGTTTGCCCTGATGGAGGAGTTTGTTCCGGGTAAAACCGAATCCATGAAGGACTATCATATCCCCACATTCAAGGATATGCCCGAAATTATTCCCATCATTGTGGAGGATACCGAGCCAAGCGGTCCCTTTGGGGCCAAGGGGGTGGGTGAACCGGCCCTGATTCCCACAGCTCCGGCCATTATCAATGCGATTTCCCATGCCCTGGGTGAACGGATTTATCATCTGCCTGCAAGCCTGGAGCGGGTCCTTGAAGCCAGCATCACCGCAGGACATTTTAATACAATCTAAAAACGTCGAAATAACATAAACTATCAGGAGACGAAAAATGGCAGACCTATTATTAAAAAACATTGGGACCCTTGTTAGTGGAAACATTGAAAGTCCGCTGCTCCAAGGGGATGCGATTGTGATTAAAGAGGGTAAGATTAACGCTGTGGGTTATTTAAAGGACCTTGACGTCCCCCAGGGCATCAAGACCATTGATTGCCATGGAACAACGGTTACTCCGGGACTTATTGACTCCCATTGCCACACCATTTTGGGGGATTACACTTCCCGGCAAAATCAGATGGGGTTTCTTGAAAGCGAACTTCATGGCGGAGTTACCACCATGATTTCAGCGGGTGAAGTCCATTTGAAAGGACGTCCCAAGGATCCGGCGGGGGTAAAGGCCCTGGCCATCCTTGCCGCAAAATCCTTTAACAATTTCAGGCCCGGGGGCGCAAAGGTTAAGGGGGGTGCCGTGATCCTTGAAAAGGGGCTGGTTCAGTCCGATTTTGAAGAGATGGCAAAGGAAGGGGTACACATTGTGGGTGAAGTGGGTTTGGGATCGGTGAAGGATCCCAGGGACGCAGCTCCCATGATTCAATGGGCAAAGGCCTGCGGCATGACGGTGATGATGCACACCGGCGGCACCTCCATTCCCGGCAGCAGCACTGTGACGGCGGATATGGTCATAGCGGCTGATCCCGACATTGCGTCCCATGTGAACGGAGGCCCCACAGCCGTTGCCCTGGATGAGGTGGAAAAGCTGATCACAAAAACCGACATGGCCCTGGAGATTGTCCATTGCGGGAACCCCTTGATTGCCGTTAAATCAGGGGAGCTCTTTGTTGAGCACAAGGTGTTGGACCGGGTGATCATCGGAAATGATGCCCCCTCGGGGACGGGTGTGGTGCCCCTGGGAATATTGCGGGTGATCAATCAACTGGCAAGCCTTACCCCCATTTCCGGTGCCCAGGCCATCTGTATGGCCTCCGGCAATACGGCCCGGGTCCACAAACTCAATTGCGGCATCATTGAACCGGGCAGAGAGGGGGACCTGATTATCATAGACACCCCCATGGGGTCTGTGGGCCAAAATGCCCTGGAAGCCATTGAAGCCGGGGATGTACCCGGGGTTGCCATGGTGATTGTGGACGGGGAGGTGGTGGTGGCCAAAAGCCGTAATACCCCCCCGGCTGTGAATAATCCTGAACTGGTTTCCTGAAAAAAATAAGGACCGCAGATGAAATAAGTTGGACAAAAATAGCGCAGACCAATCTATAAAATCTGGTGGTTCATCTACAAGGCGCATTAACAAGGTTAATAACTCGGCCCTATTGGGCCTTTGATGCTTTGCTGTAGATGGGCCAAAAGGTAAGCTATTTCGTTCAAGTTATAAAATTTGAGGTCCTAAGGGTGTGATATGCAGATCAACCTGGAAAAATGTACTGGCTGTGGCTTTTGCATGCGGGATTGTCCGGTGGAAGCCATTAAAATTATTCGAAAAAAAGCGGTGGTGGCGGCGGATCAATGCACCCATTGCGGTGTCTGCGCCCGGGTGTGTCCCGAAGGGGCTGTGGGCACAGAAACTATTCAGCCCCGGGATACGGTGGAATGTGATGCCTGTCCCATCAAGTGCTGGGTTCCTTTGAACGCCATGGGTGCCTGTCATCGATATGAAAACCTCAACGGTACGCTTGTGAGGACCACACCCTCCCACAATTTTGACGATGTCCGTCATATTGTGGGTCCGGAACCCCATGAAAGGATACAGACTCCGGTGATTACGGCTCTGGGTGCCGGTACCACCTACCCCTGTTGTAAACCGGCTCCCCGGATTGTAACAGATTCCCGGAATGATGTGGATGTGGTGACGGTGGTCACCGAAGTGCCGTTAAGCTACAGTTCCGTCCTGGTGAAAATCGATACGGATCTTTTCATCGGTAGGGAGGGGGCCGATGTCCTTGTGGGAAAACGGGTGGTGGGCATGGTGGAGACCGAGCAGTATGGCTCCAAAATGCTTCACATTGGTGGTGTCAATCGCCTGACCGGAGAAAACGGGTTCGTGGTGGCCAGAACCATCACCGACATTGCCAACGGAAAACCGGTGAAGCTCAAGATTGACGGAGGAAGCCGCCTTAATATTCAGGTGGGAAAACCGCCCACCATTGATGGCCTTCCCGTGGAGAAAATGCGTGTGGGGTGCGGCAGTGCCACCCTTGGCATATTTGCACCGCTTTTAAAAAAAGCAGCGGATGAGGTTATTGTGCTCGATTCCCATGTTACCGGTCAGCTCAGTCGTCATGTGGCCGGTGATTTTGTGGGAATGGGGCCAACCGGCGTTACGCTTACCTTTAAGCAGAGTACCCCGGGCCGTTATTTTGGCGACCATGGATCCGGATGGGGGGGAACCTCCATTATGTCGCCCTGTGATATTATTGCTTCCATTGATATGGCTGTGGCATGGCCCGGTATGACCATTCTTATTACCGAAACCACCGGCCAGAAGGGGGCCATGTTTCAAGTGAACCAAAGTGGGGGCCTTGGTCCCATAGGCCTGGGGGCCGATGCCCAGGCCGCCATTGATGCCATCGCCGCCTCATGTGAGCCCTCCCTGGTCTCTGCTATGTACACGGCAGGCAGCGGGGGCAGTGCCCGGGCAGGAGTGACTTGCTATCCCATCATGTTGACCCGGGCGGTGCATGAAAAAAAGGTCAGTCTCACCGTTGGCGGTGCGCCCAGCTTTGTCATGCCCGGAGGCGGTATCTCCTTTATGGTGGATGTGGAAAGGGTTAAAAAAGGGTCTTTTTACTGGACACCCACACCAGCCACCATCTGTCCATTGGAATACACCATGACGGTGGCGGATTATAAAGCCATGGGCGGTCATGTGGAAGCCATGAAACCCTTCACGGCTCAATTGCCAGTGAATAGTGATAAAGAGTGATGGACCGGCGTGTTGAATTACTCTCCGGGGGAAAGGGCGTACTTGCGGAAAACGGTCCCATGCGCATGACGATCCAGGCCCGGCGCCATGGGCAGCCCCACAATGATCTGGCAATGGCGGCGGCTCGGTTTGCCTTTGCCTGCCTTGAACAAGTGGCAACGTATCGGGACCATCTGATGCGTCGGGACCCCCAGATACTTTTTTATCTGAAAGAAAAAAAGGCAGCTGTGCCGGTGACAATGGTTCAAAGTGTACTGGCGTTGGATGAGCCGGATCTGACCCCCATGGCCGCTGTGGCCGGGAGCATGGCAGATGCCGTGGCAGATTGGCTGTTTCAGCGGGGAATGACCCGGGTGATTGTGGACAACGGGGGAGACATTGCCATTCGTCTGTCCGGTTTTGAAACGGCACGGGTGGGGATACGCACTGATCTTAGAAGCCCCTTGATTACCCATGTGATGACATTGGACGCCCGGCGTTCCTCTTGGGGTGTCAATACCAGTGGCCTTGGTGGTCGCAGTCTGACCCGGGGCATCGCATCTGCGGTGACGGTGCTTGCAAACACCTCTTCACTTGCCGATGCGGCGGCAACGGCCCTTGCCAATGCCTGTTTTTCAGAACATGAAGAAATTTTGCAGGTGCCTGCTCGGTTTTTGGATACGTGCACGGATATTCCAGATATTCCTGTGACCGTCAGGGTGGGTCCGTTAAATCCGGATATTTATCTGGATGCCCGTTCAAGGGCTCTTACGCGGGCGGAGTATTATGTTGAACAGGGGGTGATGCAGGGTGCCCTCATTGCCGCCGGAGAAAAAGAGGTGTGGACCCGTAATTTTTCAGAACGGGTGGCCGCGCTAAACCGTATTTGGGAGGGGGAACATTGCAATTAAGTGAACTTGTCATAGGAGTGAAAGGGGCCGGAGAACAGGCAACTGGAACGGCATGGCGTCTTTATCAGTCTAATTTTCGAAAAATATTTATGATGGATATTGAAGCGCCTCTTGCTATTCGACGTCATGTTGCCTTTAGTGAGGCGATTTTTTGTGGGTGCAAAAAAGTGGAGTCTGTTGAGGCTCAGCATGCTTGTGATCCCGAGGGGGTACACCGGATATGGCGGGACAATAAAATTGCCGTTGTGGTGGATCCACATTGGGAATTTCTCCGGCACCTGAAGCCCCATGTACTCATTGATGCAACCATTGCAAAGCGAAATCTTGGCACCACCATGGCGGACGCGCCATTGGTCATCGGTATGGGTCCGGGATTTGTGGCTGGAGAATCTGTTCACATGGTGGTGGAGACCCACCGTGGACACCATCTGGGGCGGGTCATAGATTCTGGACATGCGCAACCAAACACCGGCATCCCCGGTACCATCGGCGGGTTTTCCAAAGAACGGCTGGTGAGAGCTCCGGGTAATGGTAACTTTAAGTCATCCCTTGGGATCGGCAGCAAAATTAACAGGGGTGACATCGTGGGTTTTGTGGAAAACCTTCCGGTGAAGGCTCAGATATCCGGGGTGGTTCGGGGATTGATCCGGTGTGGAACACCGGTACGAAAGGGGCTTAAAATCGGCGATATCGATCCCCGGGGTGAAGCTGCTTTCTGCGCGACTATTTCTGAAAAATCAAGGGCCATAGCCGGTGGCGTCATAGAAGCTATTTTACGGATGTACAATGGACAGGAAAAAGGATGAGAAACTCCCTTCTCCATGCACTGAATCTTAATGGTCGAGGCGTGGTCAGCCTCATGGGTGCAGGGGGAAAAACCACGTTGATGTTCCAGCTGGCAAGCGCGTTGCAAAAAGTCGGTAAAAAAGTGTTGACTACCACCACCACTAAAATTTTCATGCCGCCTTTTTGTCAGAGCGATACGGTGATTCTTGCCACCGATTATGAGTATCTCCTTTTGCAACTGAAAATTAAATTACAGCAAACCCATCATATTACTGCCGGAGCCTTTTTAATGAAAGAGGTGGATAAAATTTCAGGGTTTTCCGGTGAAACTGTGGATCGATTGTGGCAATCAGGGCTGTTTGACTGGATCATTGTGGAGGCGGACGGAGCAAAGCGAAAACCATTGAAGGCATGCAATGCCACTGAGCCGGTGCTCCCCGGCTGCACCAGTCACCTGATCCTGGTGGCAGGCCTTGATGCGCTTGAACGTCCCCTTTGCGATGATCATGTTCACAGGGCCTTGCTGTTTTCCCAGAACAGTGGTCTGTCCTTGGGGCAAGCCCTTGACACGGCCCATATGGCCCGGGGCATTGCCGTTGAGATGGAAAAAATTGATTCATTACAATCGGGTGTTTTTAAATATGTCGTGTTAAACAAGGCAGATACTACACAATTGGAGGCAGAAGGGATGGACATCGCTGTACATCTGGGTGCACGGGGGAGTTGTAATGGAATCATTGTGGCCTCCCTTGAATCCCCAGTTCCTGTCAGGAAATGGTATGATATGAAATAGAGAGGTGTTCCATGGATGCATTTTCTTTGCATGCTGATGGCTCGGGAAAGTCCCCAGATGAAGATTCCATACCTATTATCAAATCGGAAAAAATCAGGATTGCCGGTATTATACTTGCTGCGGGCCGTTCTTCACGTATGGGAAGAGCCAAACTATTGCTTCCTTTTAAGGGTAAAACCCTCTTGGATCAGGTTATTTTCAATGCACTGGACTCAGACCTTGATTCGGTTCTTGTGGTCCTTGGTCATGGTGCCACAGCCATCCGAAAACAGGTGAACCTGACCTTAGTTGAAGTTGTGGAGAACAGTGATTATGCCCTGGGACAAAGCAGCTCATTGAAAAAAGGGCTGGCTGCGGTTATGGATCGTTGTGAGGGGGCCATGTTTTTGCTGGGGGATCAGCCCTTGGTGGGCAGTGAAACCATTGACACGCTGATCCAGGCATTTCGTGGGGCACTTCCACCCATGCTTATCCCTTTTTGTAAAGGAAAAAGAGGAAATCCCGTTGTTATCCATCAAACCCTCTTCCCATTGCTTGATACATTGACGGGAGATACCGGTGCCAGAGGCTTGTTTGACCGATACAAGGAATCCATAATGGCTGTTGATATTGAGGATACAGGCATTCTTTTTGATGTGGATACCTTGGATGATTTCCAAAAACTTCAAAATCTGACAGGTAAATCATAGTGTGACTCTGTTGTGCCCTGATTT
>JASFYZ010000122.1:0-13926 GCA_045046665.1 Desulfobacterium sp. | reverse complement strand
CAATTCCTGATGATCTCGTAAAAAGGCCCAAGCCCAATTTAACACAACTCATATCGGCTCGCCAAACGGGGAGAAGGGGCGGTTGAAGAAACCTGGACCGCCGAAAATAGCTCATAGCACATCAGCATGGCAGTCTGGGAAGAATTCAGGAAAAAAACCCGACGTTGGAACGTGAATAAGCTTACACAATTTAAGGGCATCTATATTTCAAACAGGGCACCTTCCACCCGGTTCCGTCCGTTTTCCTTGGCTTGGTAGAGATATTTATCCGCCATATCAATGATCTGATCTATGGGGAAAGTCTCCTGTAGCAGAGTCGGATCAAAGCATGTCAGCCCGAAACTTGCAGTGATGGCAATGGATTCTTCCCCATGGATAATGGTCTGTCCGGCCACTGCCTTTCTAAGCCGTTCCGTACAGTCAAGGGCATCGTTGAAACTCGTCTCGGGAAGTATAATAAGAAACTCTTCCCCCCCATACCGGGCCACCCAGTCCAAATCAGTACGGATGGTCTTCTGGATGATGTCAACAAAGGCAATCAACACCTGGTCTCCGGCACTGTGTCCCCAGGTATCATTCACCTTTTTAAAAAAATCAATATCTGCAAGAACCAGGGAAAGGGGATTCCCATACCGACGGGTTCGTTTCAACTCTTTTTCAAGATGGCCTGTCAGATAATTTCGATTATAACACCCGGTAAGGGGATCAGTGATGGAAAGCTTCAGGATTTTCTCATTGGAGGATTTAAGGGCCTCAATTTTTTCCTTGAGCTGCCGACTGAGGCGATATCGTTCCAAATGAACGGTGATGCGGGCCAGCAACTCCTCCTTGGCAAAGGGCTTCACCAGATAGTCCGACACCCCAGCCTTGAATACCTTGAGCAATTCTGACTGATCCGGCATGGCAGTCAAACAGATGATGGGAATATCCCACCGATCAAAGTCCTGACGGATCTTCCTGGACAAGACATCCCCATTCATGTGGGGCATGAACAGATCCGTGATCACCACGTCGATGTCATCCCCATGGTTTTTAAAGATATCATACCCTTCCTCCCCATTTTTGGCCTCAATGACCCGAAGCCCCTCCTGGGTCAATATTCCTGCCACAATTCTTCTGGCCACCCCATTATCTTCCACCACAAGGGCCGTAATCCCCTCGGACAATGCCACGGGTTTTAAAATACGATCCACCGCCTCCAGTAAGTCCCCGTTGATAAAGGGTTTGGAAATAAAATCGCCTCCCCCCACATCAAAGCCCCTTCTCCGGTGTGCCATGGTGTCCTGGCTTGTGACAAAAATAATGGGCAGACGTCCCTTTCCCATTTTGTCAATAATCTGGGAATAGTGCTCACTGCGCAATTTTCGACAGGTATCCCAGCCATTAAGTCTTGGCATCTCCACATCCAGGGTCACCAAATCCGGGGGCGTATCACCGGATATGCGAACCAAAGCCTCCAGACCGTTGCTCGCCTCAATGACCTCGTATCCCCCCTCTTCCAGTTCTTCTCTGATGGTCATTCTCACCATGGCACTGTCATCCACCACCAGTATGCGCATTGGATTTTCCATTTAAGTTAAGTTAAACTCCAGTTCCATTTTCAGGTTGATAAAAAATTGACTTCAGGTATCGGCTGGGCACCAGATTAGGACAGATGCCTGTGAGGGACTCCGTGGCACCAATGATCAGATATCCGTCATTTTCCAGAACACCGCCGATCTTTGCAAACACCTTTTTACGGGTTTCAATATTAAAATATATGGCCACATTTCGCAGCAGAATAATATCAAATTTTCCCATGCCCCCCAACGGGTGTAAAAGATTCATCTTACGAAAGGAAACCATGGCGCGGATCTCATCATTAATCTGCCACTCATCCCCCTGGGCCGTAAAATATTTTTGCTGCTTATCCCCGGGCAGACCCCGCCCCATTTCAAATTTATTAAAGCGACCGGAACTGGCCCTGGCAACGGCCTTACCCGAAATATCCGTTGCCAGAAGCCGGATGTTATACTGCTTTAAATTGGGCAACAGCTCTTTTAATACAATGGCAATGCTGTAGATCTCCTGCCCCGTGGCACAGGCAGCACTCCAGATCCGGATGGGGATGGGCTGCCCCCCTCGGCATTGGGGCGCTCTTTTATCAATGAGATCAGGAAGGATCTTATGCCTCAACAGCTCAAAGGGCTTTTCATCCCGGAAAAACAATGTTTCATTGGTGGAAATGCGATCAATAATCTGCTGCTCAAGCTTTTTGGTTCCATCGGCCCTGGCCTGGCGGTGCAGAGCCCCATAGGAAGAGACGCCCACCTCTTTGAGCAATCCGCCCAGCCGAGTCTCAAACAGATAGGCTTTGGCCGGATCAATATTAATCCCAGACACTTCACAAACATATCTGGAAAGAAGGGCAGATTCTGCTGGCGCTATTTTATTCATAAATTACAGCTTCCGGGAAGATTTCCCAGCACCTTTTCCCACACCCGACATCCTTGCACGTTTTTTTTCCACCCCCACTGTCCTTAGGATTTCAACTGCCAGCCGCTCCAGGGGAACCACCGCATCCACAAGGTCCCACTCAATGGGACGTCTTGCCATGCCAAACACCGTGCTGCTCTTTTCATCCTGGGCAATAACCTTTGCGCCGGTGTGCCTCATCTGTTTTAAGCCTTCTGCACCATCATATCCCATGCCGGTCATGATCACTCCGGTGGCATGGGATCCAAAATGGTCTGACACAGATCTGAAAAGATAATCCGCCGAGGGTCTACATCCGTTTTCCGGGGGATCATCGGTGATTTGAATTAATTTTTCTCCCCCCGGCTCCCGGGTCACCACTTTCATGTGATGTCCCCCCGGAGCAATGTATGCAGTGCCAGCCACCAGAGGCTCTCCATCCTGGGCCTCCTTGACAAGGATCTCACATTTTTTATCCAGGCTCTCGGCCAGGGCCCGGGTAAATACCGGAGGCATGTGTTGAACCACCAAAATGGGCACCCCAATATCCCCGGGGAACATAGGCAACACTTTTCCCAGGGCCACAGGCCCCCCCGTTGACACCCCCATGGCCACCACCTGGGATTTTACAGCTTGCCCAGATCCAACGCCATTTTTCATATCCTTACCCGGCCCCATTGAACCCTTTTTCCCAGGGCTGTATTTCTCCTGGCGGGGGGGGGCAGGGGACTTTTTTCCGTTTAAAATGGACTGAATTTCCCTTATTCGCCCAAAGGATCTCAATATAGGGATGAGATGTCGTTCTAAATTTTTCCGATTCTCATCCAGATTCCCTTTCTGGGGCTTCACAACAAAATCAAAGGCCCCCTGTTCAAGGGCCTGGATGGTGCGCTTGCCCCCTTGTTCAACACACCCACTGATCATGATGACCCCCACCCGGGGGAACTGCTCTGCCAGGAGTGTCAGCACCTCAAATCCATCCATATCAGGCATCTCAATGTCCAGGGTCACCAGATCAGGGCTCAGGGAAGCCGTTTTGGCCAACGCCGCCTTTCCGTTGTGGGCCTTACCCACCACCTGGATATTGGCAATACCGGAGAGCACCTCAGACACCATCATTCGGTAAACAACGGAATCATCCACCACCAATACACGAAGTGTGGCCGTAGGGATCATTTAAGCACCTCTTCCACATCCAGCACTCCTATAAGGCCCTCATCTCTTTTAATGACCCCTTTAAAATAGCGCCCTTGAACGCCCTGGATATTACCCGGCGGGGGTACCATCTCCGCCCAGTCCACCTCCAGGGCTTCCCCCACCCGATCCACCAGAAGCCCGATGAGCTCCCCCTGGGAATGAACAATAATATTTCGTCTGCCGACAAGGAAATCTGCATCATCGGAAAAGAGTCCCAGCCGGCTGCCAAGATCAATAAGGGTAACAATTTTACCCCTCAGGTTAATAATCCCTTTGACATGGTCCGGTGCCATGGGAACCGGTGTGATATCCGTCACCTTGTTAACCTCCTGAATGGTGAGGATTTCAATGCCGCACAAGGCCCCATTCACATAAAAGGTGATCACCTTTCCCATCTGACTGACTTTTGAGTTTTCTTGCATATCCCCTCTCTTTCCCGGGTACAGGTTTATAAGAAAATGCAGTATCAGAGTGCCGCCAGCAGAGCCTGGCGGTATCGGAGGCGGGGACAGATTTAAAAATCTGTCCCCTAAGCGCACTAAACCTTGCACCTGTCAGCACTGACCTTCAGGGTTTCTGCCAATTGGCTCAAGGATTCGGCACTGTCACTGACCTGGGCACTGCTGGAAGAAATCTCCGCTGCTGCCTGATTTACCTCGGCAATATCCCGTGCAATTTCAGCGGCCACCGTTGAGCTTTGGGCCACATTTTCCGTCACCTCTGCCATGCCCTGGGCCGCATGGGTAACGTTGCCAGCTATTTCACGGGTGGTCACAGACTGTTCTTCCACGGCAGCGGCAATGGTGGAAACAATCTCATTGACCTGATTAATCACCCCGCTGATTTGTCCGATCTGTGCCACTGCCCCCTGGGTGGAATCCTGTATCCCGGTGATTCTTTTCTTAATCTCATCACTGGCCTGGGCCGCCTGCTTGGCCAGCTCCTTGATCTCATTGGCCACAACGGCAAAGCCCCTTCCTGCATCCCCGGCCCGGGCCGCCTCAATGGTGGCATTAAGGGCCAGCAGGTTGGTCTGTTCGGAAATTTCCGTGATGGACTCGGTGACCTTGCCAATCTCCTTTGCGGCATGGCCCAGCTGATCCACGGTATCTGAGGCCTCCTTTGCTTCGATCACCGCCGTGTGGGTAATGGCCCGTGCCTTTTCCGCGCTTTCTGCAATTTCGCTGATGGTGGCAGTCATCTGTTCCGATGCCGCAGCCACCATATTCATGTTGGTGGAGGCCTGTTCTGTAGCGGCGGCAACAGATGTCATATTGGCACTCATCTCCTCGGCAGCCGAGGCAACCCCGGCGGATCGAAGGGAGGTTTGTTCAGAACCCGCCGCCATCTGGGTGGAGATGGCAGACAACTCAGTGGAAGAGCTGGACAATGTCACCGCCCCCTGGGCCAGTTCTTTAAAAAGAGTGCGAAGGGTGCTGACCATCTCATTCAAGGCACCGGCCAGCACACCGATTTCGTCCTTCCGATGAATATCCAGGGTCTGGGTAAAATCACCCTTGGCCATCTCCTGGGCAAAAGTGGTACCCAACTGGATGGGGCGGGTAATGGTACCGGCAAAACAAAAGGCAAAGAGTATAATAAATACAATGCCCGCAACGGCAATAATTACCATGGTTCTCTGTAGTGATGAGACCGCGGCCAGGGCTTCTGTCTTATGGACTTCAGCGATAATGGCCCAAGTCGTATCCCCAACCTCAAAATGTGTATAAGCCGATAACACTTCATCATTGTTATAATCCACCGTAATCATCTCACCGGTTTTACCGGACAGGGCTTTCCGGGTGGCAGGGGTATCCACCCTTCCCAGTTGGGGATGGGCAAAGGAGGCCCTCACCGAACGGTTTTCAGCATCCAGAAATGAATTGGAACGCATCAATTTATCTGAACCCACCAGATACACCTCGCCATATGTACCCATACCGGTTCTTTCAGACATAATCTCGGTGAGATTATCAACGGAAATCTGTATGGCCACCACCCCTATGATTCGGCCGTTTTCTTTAACGGGAGCTGCCAGAAATTGGGCTGGAATATTTCCCGAAGGGACATAAAATTTGGTATCAGATAAGGCCAGTTGCCCTTTAACGGCTGTCTGCCACACATCCTTGAGGGAGGATGTCACCTTTTTGCCAAAATCGGGATCCTTAATGACGGAAAAAAGGATATCGCCCTCATCTGCATCAATGAAAAAAATGTCATAATACCCATGGTGCTTCATGTGGTAGTCTAAAAGGTCATAATAACGGTCATGGATAATTTCATAGGCACCAGGGGCATCAAATCTGCCGTTACCCAGCCCTTTGAATTTCCCCCCAGAGGCACCCCCTTCCAGGTTAAAGGACTGTTTCATCGCCTTAACGGCCTCAACCACATAGGGGGTATGAGCTAACATATCAACGTCCCCCATACGATCGGAAAAGAATAGTTCAATTTGGCTTTTCTTTAAATCCCGAATGCTTTTATATTGGTTGAATGCCTGGCCTGACAACGCATTTACGGCTGTTCTATGGGAAACAATGCCCAGAACCGTAAAGGGAATCACCCCCACTGCAAGCAGCGCAATAATAAATTTTACCTTCAGTCCCCAATTTCCAGATTTCATTATCTTGGCTCCTTTTTAATTCTAAGAATATGCGTTTCAATGCTTTTTAAAAGTGCGTCCCGGTCCAGTTTTATCTGATAATCATCCACCCCCGCGGCATCACCCTTTGCCAGATCAGCGTCATCGGCCAGGGTGGAAAGGGCAATGACCGGCAAATGGGCATATTGGGAGGTCTCCTTGATGGTTCGGGTCAGGGTAAAGCCGTCCACATGGGGCATTTCCAAATCCGTCACCACCAATGAAAGTTCACGGGCATGGGAGGCGATAAGATCCAGGGCCACCTGGCCATCCTCGGCGGTGATCACCTGGTACCCCACCTCTTCTATATATGCTTTAATCTGATTTCTAAAAAAACCTGAATCTTCTACAACCAAAATCATCTCCCCCTGTTTTTCAACATCCCCAGGGGGGACAGCCACGGCTTCAATGGTCTCTGCCTGGGGGGGAGAAGTCTGCTTCACAATTTCATTAATATCCACCACCATGGTGGTGTGTCCATGAATGGGCACAGATCCCAGAATACCCGGTTGTCTCAATGTAATTTCATCAATTGACTCATGGGTATCCACGGCATCCACCGGGCCTGCGGCAAGCAATCCCACCTCCCGGCCTCCCACTTCAAACACAATGACCAGAAAGGTATCCCCGAACTCAATCGGAGCAACATCGGCCACCTCATCCACGGCAAACAGAGGCAGGGTTTTTCCTCGATTTTGCACCACCCGCATCTGCCCCAGGGTTTCCATGTGTGAAGAGGCAACTTTCTCAATTCTCACCACCTGATTTAAAGGAACGGCAAACGGTTCATGGGGGGCTCCCCTAAACGTGAGCAGGGACTGCACCATGTGCTCTTCGGATTTCTCATCGCTGGAAGCCTCATCTGCTGGGCGTTTCCCGGGCACTTCAACCGGAAGAATTCCTGCCATATCGGCAATATTCGCCACATCCAGGATCAAAGTGACCCGGCCATCCCCCATGATGGTGGCCCCGGCATAGGCCCGGCATTTTTGTAAATGACGGCCCAGGGGTTTCACCACAATCTCTTCGGAATCATGGAGGGCATCCACAATCAGCCCATATTTCATGGTACCGGTGGACACCACTGTGATATTCAGGGCGCTGGAGGCATGGTAGCGTCTGTCCGTGTCCGTCCAGCAAGCATCACGCCTTTCTGCTTCTGTCTCTTTCAAAGGGCCCTTGGCAGGAGTCGTCAGGGCATCGGTCTTTTCCATAAAATTAACAAACGGGTTCTTTGAAGATCTTCTATCTGCAATTTTCAGCCGATGGTCTTTTGTGCGTTGTCCGGTTTTATGACAATAGTAGGTTCGCTCAACCCCAATCACATCAGCCAACCGCACCAACGGAAGGAGTTCATCCCTCAATCTCACCACCTGGCCATTGCCCACATATTCGATCTTTTCATATACCTGATCCCCAGGCACACGAACCAGTTCCTCCAGATTCAACTGTGGTATGGCAAAGCGTTCCTGTTCCGCCAGAACGATCTGGCTGGGAATGATGGCCAGGGTCAAGGGCACTTTGATGAGAAAACGGGTGCCAATACCCGGTTGAGACTCAATTTTCACCTGACCGCCGACGCTGTCCACATTGCTTTTCACCACATCCAGCCCCACACCACGGCCGGACAGGTCTGTCACCTCAGCGGCTGTGGAAAAGCCCGGCATGAAGATCAGATTAAGTTTCTCCTTGCTGGACAGATTTCCTGCCTGTTCCGTTGTTAAAAACCCCTGGGACACTGCCCGGTCCACCAGAACGTTGCCATCCAGTCCCCGACCATCATCGGCAATCTCAATGTTCACCTTACCCGCCTCATGAAAGGCCTTGAGAAAAATTTGCCCCACATCGCTCTTGCCCCTTGACTCACGCACATCCGAGGACTCAATACCGTGGTCAACTCCATTGCGAATAAGATGTATCAATGGATCGCTGATGGCCTCCAAAAGAGTCTTATCCAACTCCACTTCCCGGCCCTTTATGGTCAATTTTACTTTTTTACCCAGTGTGGCGGAAAGATCCCTCACCAGCCGGGGAAACCTGTCAAAAATTTTCCCCATGGGCTGCATCCGGGTGAGCATCACGGTTTCCTGAAGTTCCGAGGTGATCAAATTAATACGCTGCCCAACGATTTCCGTGGCATGGGTATCATTGGCACCAATGGCCTGGAGAAGCTGATTCCGACTCAACACCAACTCCCCGGCCAGGGTCATCAAGGTATCCAAAAGGGTCAGATCCACGCGGATGGATGCTTCAGAGACCCACCCTTTTTTTTCCGTGGAAGTAGATGGAGTAGCCCTATCATGGGCCGGTGTTACCCGGACTTGGGGTTCGTACACCGAAGCGAGCACCGGGTCCACGTCCACGTCCCTTAAATAATTTTGTCCCCCAGCAAGGCTTGCCTTATCTGAATAAGAATCATGGCCATCATCCCTGGGGATATCGGTATTTTCCAAGGTTGGTATGGACTCCCTAAAAGGATCATCCACAAGGATTTCATTGTCCCCGGTCCCCCCTTGCATTCGAGATTCATACCGCTTTGATTCCACGCCCATGGCATCACCCGGGATGTCGCCGTCCAATTCTAAAATTGACTTTCCATCCACTTCAAACAGCACCACAAGTTCATCCACAGCCAGAATGGATGCAAAAAGAACGAGAAAAAAAGGTCCCTGTTCACCCTCCCCTGCCATGGACAAATAATCGGGATCAAGGCAACTGTCCAGCACAGTCCCGTAGGCCTTGATCTCCTTTTCAATAATCGCTGTTGTGTTTTTGTGGTCAGCCTTATGGTCCTTCAGGGGAATTTCAATGAAAAATACCCCTTTATGTTCATCCCCGGCCCGGGCCAGATCCTGGAGGGGCAACACAAAAACCACCTCTCCGTCACCACCGCAAACCGCAATTTCCTGTGGGGCATCTTCCATGCCAGGCAAAGCTTCCCGGGCTGGCAGGTCTGCTGGTAGGTCTTTTTTGGGGGAAGTCCTATGCTCTTTTACCGTATCTCTTCCAGTATCAAATTCGACCGTTTCCCCATTTCCTAAAAACCCGGGGGTATTTGCATCTGCTCCTCCCTTTTCTACCTGCCCTGCCCCATGGCTTAACAGACGTAATGCCTCCAGGTGGTGGGATATTTCAATGTGATCACTGTCATCCATGTTATGGATCAACTCTTCCAGGGTATCCGAGGCCAGAAGGAGAAAATGAATAATTTCCGCATTGGGCACCAGATTCCGACTGCGCACATGGCCCAGCACCGTCTCCATCTCATGGGAGAGTTCTTTAAGGCGAGTCAGCCCCAGAAACCCCGCCCCGCCCTTGATGGAATGCGCCGTGCGAAAGACCTTGTTCACCACGGATTCATCAATGTCTACCCCTCCCTCTTCAATGAGCAGCAAATCGGTTTCCATGCTGGACAGATGTTCCAGGGACTCGTCTACAAATGCCTGTTTCATCTCATCATTTATACCGCCCATGACAACTCCTCTGGATTAATTATTCCCATGAAAACAAACCTTTAGCCTTTGATCATATCCGCAATCTGAAAGGCAACTTCCAGGCTCTGTTCGGCATTCAAACGGGGATCGCAGGAGGTATTATAGCGGCGATGAAGTTCTGCATCCGCTATATTTCTGGCACCACCAATGCATTCGGTTACATTGTCCCCTGTCATTTCCAGATGAATCCCCCCGGGGATGGTTCCCTCTGCCCAGTGGATTTCAAAAAATCGGGAAATTTCTGATAAAATATCATTGTAATTCCGGGTTTTGTGACCGGATTCTGCTGTATATGTATTGGCATGCATGGGGTCACAACTCCAGACAATATTAAAGCCTTCCTTTTTACTCTCCCGTAAAAGAAGGGGCAACACTTTTTCAATATTATCCATTCCCAGCCGGGCAATCAGGGTCAAACGTCCGGCCTCATTTTCAGGATTCAGTACTTCAATGAGCCGTTTAACATCATCAATTTCGCTGGTGGGGCCAATTTTAATACCAATGGGGTTGAGTACCCCCTTTAAAAATGCCACATGAGCGCCGTCCACCTGCCGGGTTCTTTCCCCGATCCAGAGCATGTGGGCCGAGCAATCATACCAGCCCCCTGAGGTGGAATCCACCCGGGTCATGGACTCTTCATATTCCAATAACAGGGCTTCGTGGGAGGTGAAAAACTGGGTCTGATTGAGCTGGGGAATATCTGTGGGTACACCAATGGTGTTCATGAAATTAATGGCCTGGTCAATCTGTTTGGCCAGGCGGTCATAGGAACGCCCCATAGGGGACTGGGCCACAAATTCATGATTCCAGGCCTGGACCCGGTTCAATGCCGCATAACCGCCCCGGGTAAACGCCCGCAGCAGATTCAAGGTGGAGGCCGCCAGGTAATAGCCCTTGAGCATGTATTTAGGATTGGGCTCTCTGCCCTCTTTGGTGGGTTCAAGGGTGTTGACCATATCCCCCCGGTAGGATGCGATTTCAACCCCATCCACTATTTCCGTATCCGACGAACGGGGTTTGGCAAACTGGCCTGCAATGCGGCCCACCTTGATAACGGGTTTTTCTCCGGCATAGGTGAGCACAACGGACATCTGCAGCAGCACCTTCAAGGTTTCTCTTATGTTTGCGGCATTGACCTTGGAAAAATTTTCGGAACAATCCCCCCCCTGGAGAAGAAAGGCATCCCCTGTTACGGCCTTGGCCAATTCCGCTTTCAATGCCCGTATTTCACCGGCAAAAACCAGCGGGGGCAATTGTGAAAGATCGCTAAGGACCCTATCCAATTTTTTCTGATCCGGCCATTTGGGTTGTTGAAGGGCTGTATAATTTTTCCAGCTTGATTTTGTCCATTCTGTCTGTATTGCTGCCATGTCTATCATCCTTTTTTGTAAATATTCGGCCAGCACCCCATATTCACCCATTTTGGCCAGCTCACATAGCATTAGTATGCTACGCAGTCCCAAATACGCGGATATGGGGCACTGACCAAACATTTACATTACTAACCCGAATATTTACCCTTTTTTGAGTGTTAACCTTTATATTTAACAATCTTATTCCCATAAGGCAAGGTCAATTGCACCCCCTTAAAAGATGGTGTGCGGACTGGAATCATTCCATGAATATTGGAAGCATCTCAATTTTTGTTTTCCACACCATGATCAAGTTTTGGGGTTTATTTTATCACAATTGAGGCCTTTATCCAAAAGCCACAGCACGGAGGGATTCCACCTCACGGACAGTCCGGGGTTTGGCTTTGCCCAACCGACGATACCCCGTCTTCGTAATGAGATAATTTTCCTCATTTCTGATGCCGCCAAAATTCCTGTACTCATATAGGGCATCATAATTTATAAAGTCGGGGAATCGTCTTTCTGATTGCCACATATCCATTAACTGGGGAATAAAATAGATGCCCGGTTCAATGGTCAAGGCAAATCCTTCTTCCAGGGGCCTTGCAAGGCGCAGGAATTTTAATCCGAACTGGTCGCTCTTGGGTTCCCCATCATATCCCACCCACACTTCACCTAAATTTTCCATGTCATGGACATCAAGCCCCATGAGATGTCCCAGCCCAGTGGGGAAAAATATGGCATGGGCTCCGGCTTCAACGGCACTGGACATATTTCCCTTCATCAATCCCAGGTCTTTCAACCCCTTTGCAAGTTCAAGGGAGGCGGCAAAATGAATTTCTTTAAAGGGGATCCCCGGGGCAAGTAGAGAGACTGCCTTGTCCTGTGCGGCTAATACAATTTCGTATATATCACGCTGTTGATTTGTAAAGGCAGGGGATACCGGAAAGGTGGTTGTGAGATCCCCGGCATACCCCATGAGGCTCTCAGCACCGGCATCCAGCAAAAAGAGCTGGCCTTCTTTAAGAATGTTGCTGTAATCGTGGTTATGGAGGGTCTGGCCGTTGATGGTGGCAATGATGGGAAAGGAAAGTTCATGATCAAAGGCCTTGGCCACCCGTTCCACCTCAGCTGCCACCCGGGCCTCGGTCATGCCTGGCAGGGCCATTGTGATGGCGGTGGCATGCATACCCACGGTGGTATTCACGGCACTTTCGATCTGGGTCACCTCCTCATCAGATTTATAAAGACGTTGGGCCACCACGGCCTGGATAAATTCCAACGACGCCATCCCTTCCATGGCACACAAAGGCGTACCCATAAGTTCCATCAGGCGAACTTTATGGTGATCCCGGTAAGGGGGCAGGAAATGGACCGGACGGCCTTGTTTAACAGCAGTACCCAGTACACTTTTAAGGTGAGAACTATCCATGGTGCCTTTAATGCCACTTTGACCTGCCCGGTGGTCAATGGAAGGCTGAGTGCCCATCCAGACAATCTCATCCATGGTGTAGTCATGACCAAACAAATACTCCTGGCCGGTGTCACAATCAAGCACCAGGGCAAGATCGGGGTGAGAAATGCCTGTATAGTAAAGAAAGGAGCTATCCTGGCGAAATCGATAACAATTATCCGCAAAATTTACAGGACTTTCGGCATGGCCCAAAAACAATACAAGACCAGCGCTTATCCGGTGTTTCAGGACATTTCTTCGATCCTGATAAATATTTTTATTAAACATAATTTCCATTACCTGTTTTTCCACTCTGTTGTGGATTTATCCAAAAAAGCGGTAATGCCGTTCTGGGCGTCTTCGGAGCAATTATTCATTACAATGGTGTTCTTGGCATAATGAAAGGCCTGGGCATCGGTCATATCTGCTTGGGCATAGAACCCCTGCTTGCCCACGGACAGGGCAAAACCACTGGCTTGGGCAATGTCATTGGCAAGTTCTGTGGTCTCAGAGTCAAGGGATTCAAGAGGTACTACCCGGTTAACAAGCCCCAGCACCTTTGCCTCTTCTGCGGGAAATTCCCTGCCGGTCAACAACATTTCCATGGCCGCTTTTCTACCAATGGCCCGGGTAACGGCCACCATGGGGGTGGTGCAAAAAAGGCCAATCTTCACCCCCGGGGTTGAAAAACTGGCATTTTCCGCCGCCACCACCAGATCACACCAGGCCGCAAGCTGGCACCCGGCCGCCGTGGCAATGCCCTGGACCTGGGCAATCACCGGTTGGGGCAACTCGTGGAGCATCATCATCATGCGGGTGCACAGATCAAAAATGGCCTTATACTCTTTTACACCGGAATCCACCATCTCGGCCAGGTAGTGGCCAGCACAGAAATTACTGCCGGTGGCCTTGATCACCAACACCTTGATGGATTCGTCCGTGGAAATTTCGGTCAACAGATGCGTGATCTCCTTGATCATCTGCTTTGACAGGGCATTGATTTTGGAAGGGTTGTTCAGGGTCAAATATCCCACTGCGGCTTCCTGGGAAAATAAAATTTCTTGGTAATCCATGATTCTACCTCCTGAATATTAATTTCAGTTCTAATTCTCAATGGTAGATTATGGCATTTTTATGCATCATTCACAAGAAATCTGATATGCGATAATGACGCGCTTTTTCACGAAGACTTAAAGGCCAATGCCGAACAAAGGATGCTGACCTTTGAGCTGTAACGCCTCTGTGCTCAACACTTTTTGCATTGGCTCATGTCGCGTTTCAGGGTCTTTTTGAATTTGATGAAAAAAATAAAATTTTGGATTGCATTGGTGATCC
>JASFYZ010000121.1:0-5587 GCA_045046665.1 Desulfobacterium sp. | reverse complement strand
AATGCCTACCCTATCGGTGAAGATCTCTCCCTCTTCACAAAATACCACGAATTGGGTGCCCGGTACATTTCATTGGCTCATAATGGGCATAGCCAATTTTGCGATTCGCATACGGGGGAGCAAGAGGGACTATGGAAACACCATGGGCTGAGCGAATTAGGAAAAAATGCTGTAAAGGAACTCAATAGATTGGGAATAATGATCGATGTTTCCCACATTTCCAAGGCATCGATGAAACAGACCATAGCGCTTTCAAAAGCACCTATTATCGCCTCACATTCCTCTGCAAGAACCTTGTGCGACCACAGTAGAAACTTGGACGATGAACAGTTAGACCTTATAAAGGAAAACGGTGGCGTGGTACAGGCCGTGGCAATGCTGTCATCCATGGTGTCTGTGAGGTTTGAACCCAGTCGTTTGTCCAGAAAACTCTGGGTAAAGGCCTCTTTTTCGTTAGCTGCCTTTTCTCTGAAAATGCTGTTGGAAAAGGCCCCGGCACAGTCCGCAGAGATGATCACCAGATTATCCCAGTTGGCCTGTTTAATTTTAACCAACTCCACAAAGGCCCTGATTTCACAGGGGCGCAGAAAAGCGGCCATGGGCTCCCCTGCCCCCTTCCGGGTGAGCTTGGAAACCAGTTTGGCACTGTTCAGGGGAAAAGACGGAGAAAAGGGGTCTGCCTGATCCAGCACATCGGGGTCTGTCACCAATGTGGGCATGACAGTATTGTTATGGGACGATCGTACGGGAATCAGCAGGGAACGATCTTTTTCTGCTTTAAGGAATGTCTTGAGAAAGGTCCGCACCGACCCAAGATGTGTGGCTTTTTCTATTTTGTAAATGGGGTCCATGATCCCTTCTCCTATATCACCTGTTTTAAGTCTGTTTGAAGCGGCCCTTCCGCCTTGATTTCCCTGACCATTGTATTAATGGTTTCAGCAAATTGAATACCGTCACTGGCACCGATCCAGGTGAGGCGAAGCCGTTTTCTGTCAATACCGAAATTGCCCAGCACATTGTGGAGCAGTTTTATGCGTCGTCTTGCCTTGTAATTACCGTTGATGTAATGGCAGTCCCCGGGGTGGCACCCTGATACCAGCACGGCATCTGCCCCCTGAAGAAAGGCTTTTAATACATATTTAGGGTCCACCATTCCGGTGCACATCACCTTGATTAATCTTACATTTTCCGGATATTTTTTCCGGGAGGTACCGGCAAGATCGGCCGCCGTGTATGTGCACCAGTTGCAGACAAATGCAATAATTGTGGGTTTAAAGTGTTCCATCAAAATCTCTCCTTAATTCGGCATCCTCAAAAGTGCTTTAGAGTTTCTTAGAACATTCTTCATTTGCAGGTGATTTTTCCCAAAAAATTATAAAGTGCTTTTGGAGTCATATGAAGGATGCCCTTAATTCCTATATACCAATGGCAAGAATGGCGTCCATGACCCCATTGAGTTCACTGAACAATTGTTTTTCATTGAAGTGACGTACCTGGGCCGCCCCGCTGGGACAAAATCCGGAGCAGGACCCGCACCCCTTGCAAAGGGCCTCGTTAACAACGGATATCCTGCGGTTTTCATCAAAGCTGATGGCCGTGTATGGGCAAAGGCCAATGCAGGTTTTACATCCGGCACAGAGCTCTTCGTCAATGTGGGACACCGTGGAGGGAATCTCCACCTCGCCCCGGATCGCCAGCAATAAAGATTTGGCGGCTGCCCCCGAGGCCTGGGCCACGGTATCGGGGATGTCCTTGGGTCCCTGGCAGGCCCCGGCTATAAAAACCCCGTCCGTTGCCGTATTTAACGGCCCAAGTTTGGGATGCTCTTCCAGGAAAAACCCATCGGCTCCCTGGTTGATCCCCAATGTGCGGCCGATCTCCCTGGCATCTTTCCGGGCTTCCATGGCGGTGCACAGAATCACCATATCCACCTCGGTTTTAATCACCTCCCCCAACAGGGTATCTTCGCTGATCACCAGTAGTCTCTCACCACTATCCAGAAGATTTTCGCCATTATTCTGGGGGCTTCCATTGTTATTTTGAGTTCTCCCTGAAGGGGCCTGGGTGATGGATGCCACCTTGCCCCGGATGAATTGGGTCCCCTCTTCCTGGCATTTAATGTAAAACTCTTCATACCCCTTTCCAAAGCAACGCATATCAATGTAGTAATTATATACCATGGCATCGTGTCCTGCTTTTTCATGGATCAAATGTCCGTACTTCAAGGCATACATGCAACACACCCGGGAACAATAGGTGTGATAGTTAATGTCCCGGCTGCCGATGCAGTGGAGAATGGCAACACTTTTGGGGGTCCGGGTCAGTTCTCCCTGGTGGTCCCGTATGAGAATCTGTCCCCCTGTGGGACCGGTGGCATTGCTCAGACGTTCGAATTCCAGATTGGTAAATACATTGGGAAATTTGCCATATCCATAGGGTTTCATGGGGGTGGGGTCCAGGACGTCAAATCCCGTGGCCGTGATAATGCTGCCCACCTGTATGGTAACCAATTCATCCTCATCCTCATGGTTAATGGCCTCGGGTTTGCAGGCTTCAACACACTGCATGCATTCGCAGCAGCCGCCACAGTTGATGCAGCGTTGGGCCTCAATGCGGGCACTGACCTCATCCAGCCCCAAATCCACCTCTTCAAAGTTGGATACCCGGGTTCCAGATGCCATCCATACGGGCTCTCGACGGGGGATTATGGTGGGATTTCGGGGGAAATCCGACCACACGGGGTCGGGTTCCGGATCAAATATCCCGGGAAAGTTCTTTGCCATTGTCATATGGATTTTCTTTTTCACGATCTCCTGGGGTTCATCAACAGGGGCGTTGAGCCGGATATCGATGGCACACACCACCCGATGACCTGCAGCGACCGCCTCCACCACCGTGGCGGGCCCCGTCACCCCGTCCCCGGCGGCATACACACCGGGCAAAGAGGTTTCCATGGTTTCCGGGTCCACCACCATGGTTCCCCGGGCCGTTAACTCAATGGGGGTCTCACTGTTCTGCCACAAGGTGCCCACCCGCTGCCCTATGGCCGGGATCACCATGTCACAGGTGATGGTGAATTCTGAATCTGCCATGGGCACAGGTCGTCTACGGCCACTGCCGTCGGCGGGTCCCAGTTTGTTTTTAATGCATTTAATGCCTGTCACCCTGCCCGCTTCTTCACAAATACCCACCGGCGTTGTGAGATGTACAAACCAGATGCCCTCATCTTCTGCGCCGAGGATCTCCTCTTCTTCGGCGGGCATTTCTGCCTTGCTCCGCCGATACACCACGGTGACGGCAGAGGCACCGGAACGAATGGCCACACGGGCCGCATCCATGGCCACATTGCCCCCACCGATAACCACCACATGGCCAGCGACGGGCATCTCCTGTTTCAGGTTGATTTTTTTAAGAAGCGCCACGGCATCCACCACCCCATAGACGGTTTCGTTTTCAATGTTCATGTCCATGGGAAGATGGGCACCAATGCCCAGGAATATGGCACTGAACCCCTGCTCCTTAAGAGACAAAAGGGTAAACTCATGACCCAGGCGCTGCCCTGTTTTGAGGGTGATTCCCGTGGACAGAATATGGTCTATCTCCTGGTCCAGGATCTCCGGAGGCAGGCGATAATCGGGAATACCGGTGCGCAGCATGCCGCCGGGTTCATCCATGGCCTCAAAAATAGTCACTGGATATCCCTTTCTTCTCAGATAATAGGCCACGGTGAGCCCGGCAGGACCCGACCCCACAACGGCGATGGAATCTTTCTTTTCAGGCACACCCGGCAGTACCAGCTTTGTCAGATCCCCATAATCAGCGGCCACTCTTTTTAAATTACGAATGGAAATGGGATCATCAACAAGTGCCCGCCTACAGGCGGTCTCACAGGGATGGGGACACACCCGCCCCAAAACACCGGGCAGGGGCAAACGCTCCATGATAATGGATAAGGCCTCCTGGTATTTGCCCTGCTTGACCATCTGAACATACCCCTGGACATTGGTGCCAGCGGGACAGGAGGTGCGACAGGGGGGAGTTGATTTTTTATCAATGGCAAAGGTGATGGGAACGGCCTGGGGAAAGGCCCGGTATATGGCCGTGCGGTTCTGGAGTCCCACATCCCATTCGCTGGGCAGTTCCACCGGGCACACCGTGGCACACTCGCCGCAGCCGGTGCATTTTGAATTAACATAACGGGCCTTTTTGCGCACCGTCACCGTGTAATTACCAATGTATCCAGACACCTCCTCCACCACAGAATTGGACAATAGATTAATATGATCGTTCTGGGCCGTCTCCACCATTTTAGGCGTACCAATGCAGGCCGCACAGTCCAGGGTGGGGAAGGTTTTATCAAACTGAAGCATGTGGCCGCCAATGGTGGTATCCTTTTCCACCAGCCAGGCGGTGAGGCCGGAATTACCAATGTCAATGGCCGCCTGCATGCCGGCAATGCCCGCCCCCACCACCATAATATCAGGATGGATGGAGACCTTTCGCTGGGCCAGGGACTGGTGAAAATTCACCCGGGCCAGGGCGCCAGCGGCCAGGGTTTTTGCCTTTTTGGTGGCACTGTCCCGGTCATCTGTAACCCAGGAGACCTGCTCTCTCACCGATGCCATCTGGAATTGATAGGGATTGAGACCCGACCGGGATAAAACGCTCTGAAAGGTTTTTTCATGGAGGCGGGGGGAACAGGATGCCACCACCACCCGGTTCAGCTTATAATCCCGGATATCCTTTTCTATAAGCTCCTGGCCCGGATCGGAGCACATGAATTTATAGTCTCTTGATATCACAACATTTTTAATGGTTCTGGCATAGGCTGCCACCTCTTCCACCCGGACCATGCCAGCGATGTTGATGCCGCAGTGACAGACATAAAATCCTATTCTGATATTCATTCACATGCCCCTTTTTCATTGCGCTGAATATTTTTTATAATGGCCATGATGCCCTGCATCACAACAAAAATTAAATCTTATTGGTCAAAATATAAAATGCTTCCATCATTTTTTTCTTTCTTTCATTAGCCGGTTTATTTGTCCTATGAGTTCATCTTCCTGTAATGGTTTTTCGAGAAATGGAACCTCATCGGCAGAGACGTAAAGCCCTGTTCCAATTTGTAGTTTATGCCGGAAAAAAAGAACTTTTAATGGAATGGCGGAAATGAACAGAACCGGTGTTTTTTCCACATGGCTCAACAGGGTCTGCATTCCCTGGTGGGGCAGCATGGCATCCAGAATCAACATGTCTGGACAATGGGCCTGGAATTTTTGGAAACCTTCGTGTTCGTCCATTGCCAGAACCACCTCAAAGTGTCTGTTTGTCAGAACAGTCTGAAGGAATCCGCGAATATCCGCTTCCTGATCCACAACCAGTATTTTAGTTTGTTTCTGATCCATGATGCCTGCCAATGAAAAATTAAATAGTTAAAAACCGTCTGGAACAATGAAAATGCCCCCACTTAATCATTGAGTCTATCCTTAGTATTAACGATCTGTTTTTTTAATGAATGCAATTTAGAGACCAATCTTTCTCTACATCTGACTATTCGTGAAATAATTTGTTTTAATGTTTCTAA
>JASFYZ010000120.1:0-8478 GCA_045046665.1 Desulfobacterium sp. | reverse complement strand
GGTTCTATAATCACTGGTGCTTCAAGAATATTTACAGCGCCGGCATAAATCGTTAAGGTTCGCCGCCTTTTTTTAGGGATGCCTTTTTTTCAGGGCATGTGCGCAAGGAGACGATCATGCACCCAAAAAACAGAATTCTTCCAGAATCGTTGATCATGGAATATACCCCGGAGCAAATGCCCTTTAAAGACACTTCCGAATTATCCCCTCTGGATCAGGTGATTGGCCAGCGACGGGCCGTGGAAGCCATTGACTTTGGCCTGAACATGAAGGGCTGCGAGTACAATATTTTTGTCACCGGTCTTGAGGGAACTGGGAAAACAACGATTCTCCAGCGTATTTTAAATGATCATGCCGCACAGTTTGACACCCCGCCGGACCTTTGCATGGTCAACAATTTTGAAGACCCCTATTGCCCCATTGTCATGGAAATACCGCCGGGCACGGCGTTGCAGTTCAGAAGAGATATGAAGCGGTTTATCCAGGTGCTGAGGGTAAAAATTCCGATTCTTTTTGAAAGTGATGCCTTTCAGGAGAAGCAGCGCCTGATTCAGCAGGAGCACATCAAAGCCCAGAAGCAGATATTTGAAAAGGTGGAAGCCCTTGCCACCTCTCTATCCCTTGGTATTGCCAAAACCGAAGAGGGGTATCAGATCATACCGGTGGAAGCGGGCAAACCGATTTCCGACGAAACCTATAAAGGGTTTGACCCGGAGAAAATAAAACAGATCGAAGAAAACACCCTTCAGGTGACTACGGCCCTGAATGAGGCTGGCCATGAAGTTGGTAAAAGTAATGAACAGATAAAACTCACCGCTAAAAAAATAATATCACAGGACTTGGAGCGTCTGATTTCAGAACAGATCAACCCGGTTCGGCGTTATTTCAAGGAATGTCAAAATGTTTTGGATTATCTTGGAAGGGTGAAAGAAGATATTATCGAACATATTGCCATGTTCCCCGGCACCAGAGATCCCGAGGCTGATAGTAAAAACGGTTCGAAATTCAAGGAGATGGCCGAAGCCATTGTTAAAAAATACGAAATCAATGTGCTGGTGGACCGCGGTCGGGAAAAAGGTGCCCCCGTGGTGTTTGAATCCCATCCCACCTTTAAGAATCTGTTTGGTTCCATTGAAAAAAAGCCGGTGATGGGGTCCATTGTGGCGGATTTTACCATGGTCCAGGCAGGTTCAGTGCTGCGGGCCAACGGCGGATACCTGGTCATCCAGATTGAACCCCTGCTGACCTTTCCCCAGATCTGGGAAAACTTGAAAACAACACTTCGCAACAGTTCCCTCAAAATAGAGGATGGACCGGAACAGACAGCCCAGGGCATGCCGTCACTGAAGCCGGAGCCCGTTAAAATAGATCTCAAGGTGATCCTGGTGGGCGGTTATGCCCCGTTCAGAATGCTCCAGAGTGCCGATTCCCGGTTCAATAAGATTTTCAAGGTCCGGGCGGATTTTGATCACGAGGCATGGTGCACGGATAAGACGATTCTGCTCTATGCCCGGTTTATCGCCGGAGCCTGTCAAACAAATAACTTAAACCCTTTTAGCCGAGATGGGGTGTGGGCAGCCATTGAATATGCCAAACGCCTTGTGGCAGACCAACGAAAATTGTCTCTTCGGTTCGGGGTGATCCTTGGCATGCTCAAGGAGGCGGATTACTGGGCCAGGCAGGACAAGGCAGATACCATATCCGCTGATCATGTTTACAAGGCCCTTTCCCAGCATCGTTTTCGCTACAACCTTTACGAAGACAAAATGCTGGGACAGTTTGACGATCAATCTGTCTTGATGGATGTGGTGGGAAAGGAGATCGGACAGGTCAACGCCCTGGCTGTTTATGATATGGGAGAAATTGCCTTTGGCCGACCCACCCGGATCACGGCGGAATCTTATATGGGTACTCCCGGTATTATCAATGTGGAACGGGAGGCCAGTCTTTCGGGTGAGACCCATGACAAAGGCATGATGATTGTTTCCGGGTATCTGGGACGGATGTTTGCCAGAAATTATCCCTTGAGTGTAAGCATCTCCATTACCTTTGAACAAAGTTATGATGGCATTGACGGAGACAGTGCCTCTTCCACGGAATTGTATGCCGTGCTGTCAAGCCTTTCAGGGATTCCCATCCGCCAGGACATTGCCGTCACAGGGTCGGTGAATCAGAAGGGCGAAATACAGGCCATTGGCGGGGTAAATGAAAAAATTGAAGGTTTTTTTGATGTGTGTTCAAAAAAAGGCAGGCAGGAGACCCAGGGCGTGATGATTCCGGCAGCCAATGCAAATAATCTGGTGTTAAGACAGGACGTGCTCCGGGCCATAAAGGAAAATCGGTTTCATATCTATAAAATTAGCCGTATCGAAGAAGGCATTGAACTGCTTACGGACATACCGGCAGGTGTGGCGGGTAGGGATTGTAAATATCCCAAGGAGACGGTGTTTGGTAAGGTTCAGGAACGGCTTGAAGCCTATCATCAGCTTTCCTTGTCCTATACGTAAATATTCGGCCAGCACCCCATATTCACCTATTTAAAAACCATGCCCTCCATTTCCATGCCTTGAGTTGTGAGGGCCTGGCCAGAGAATCATCATAGGTAGTTTTTTCGCGGATTTGGTTGAAACTGAATAGTAAAAAAGGTAATAATATGAAATATCAGCTGACATCCTTTGAGGATCTTGCCATTGGCCAGAAAGCCTCTCTGAAAAAAACAATAACCCAAAAGGACCTGGATCATTTTATTGCCATAACGGGCGATTTAAATCCGCTGCACGTTGACGACTCCTTTGCCGGGCAGACTTTTTTTGGGCAACGCATTGCCCATGGGATGCTGTCTGCCTCATTGTTTTCAACCATGGTTGGGATGCACCTGCCAGGAGTTGGTGCCATTTATAAATCACAAACGCTGGAATTCCTGTATCCGGTTTTCCTGGGAGATACCGTTACTGCCTGGTTTGAAATAACAGCCATTGACATGACATCTGAGGAGATTTACATGAAAAGTTGGGTTGAGAATCAAGATGGAAGAACGGTGATACAAGGCCAGACGACGGTTACACTTTTACGAGGTTTCAAAAAGACAGTCTGACTCAATGAGCCCATTTGTTTGCTGGGCTGTTTTGCGAGAATGGGGCAGGTCTGACCCCTCCCCGAAGTGGCAGGTGTTCCAGTTACTTTCATTTTAAATCTTGGCACCCTTGTTTTGCAGGCTGCAACGTCAGCTTTCTTGATCCTGTGAAGTTGAGTTGACAATCTTAATCCCCACAAAAAAATGATTTTTAAATTTGCTATGATTTGCGCTGGTGATATGCATGATTTCTGTTTGGTGAACATCGGGGGGGCATGACAGGTCTGAAGGAAAATAATTGACATCTAATATCTCCCCGACATTTACCTTATTTAAAAAATCCGGGGTTGGTTCTAACGTCGGCCAGTGGATATGCACAAACCGTCGGCAATTAAATATAACTATGAATTTCAGTTATTTAGTCAATACTATCTGGCATGTGCTGTCAAAAGTGGCCGAGTTTAGAACCAAGCCCAAAAATCCGAACCAGTTTGAACCAGCAGGCACATGCCATGGGATGATATGTTCCAGATTTTAAATTGATATGTGAAGAACATTTTCAGGGGTTGCACTTCAACACAATGAGAGGAATAAAGGTCCGTTCGGGAGCGGTTTTTTTTCAAGTAATTCTTGTGGCATATTTATTTGTTGGATATAGTGGGGCATCTTCAGCGCCATGACAGTGGATTTAAGCAGCAAAACCGCAAGAACCAGATTTTTCATAAAAGAAAATAGGAGGATATCATGACGATTAATATACAGGAACACCTTGCAACCCCTTTTAATCTTGAAGGACACGTAGATTATTCTGAAGGTTCCGTTGTGAGTAAAACACTTTTGAAAAAGAAGGTGGGTAATATCACCCTGTTTGCCTTTGATGCAGGCCAGGGGCTCAGCGAACATACCGCCCCCTTTGATGCCGTTGTTCATATTCTGGACGGGGCCGCAGAAATTACCATCGGGGGTAAACCCCAGACCGTGGTAAAGGGAGATATGTTGATCATGCCTGCCAATATCTCCCATTCTCTCCATGGCCACGAGCGTTTTAAAATGCTTTTGGTTATGATTCGTAGCGAATAGTCTTTTGCCGCTTCTTTTTCTGTTTTCACTGCCATTCTTAACCACAATCTACAATTGGCATCTTGCTAAAACACGAATGGACGCGGGGCACTTTGGGTATGGACTTTAGTTAACTTGCTCCGTGGGTGCCAGCTTCACCACCGCCACTGATTTTTTTTTCAGCATGAAAAGGTTACCACTCAAGATCAGAAGAACCCCTATCACAGATTCCAGGGTCCAGTGGTAATTTTCCCAGATGGTGGAAATCACCAGGGCCACAATGGGGAAAATCAAGGTGGCATAGGCGGCCCGGTCGGCACCAATACGTCCGATGAGGGAGAGATAACAGCCAAAGGCCACAATGGAACCAAAGACGGCCAGGTAAATAAGTGATCCGATGTAGGCAAAAGAAACAACAAAGGTCAGGCTCTTTCCCATGAAAAGAACCACCAGAAACATGAAAACTGCGCCATAGGTCATGCCATAGGCATTGGTTTGAATGACAGGGAGTCCCTGTTTTTGATTCCGGGCAGAGATGATATTGCCAAGGGAGGCCATATAGGTTGCTGCAAAGGCCAGCAGCACCCCGGTCACCCCGCCGTCCCCCAGATGAAATTTCGCCACTTCGGGTCGAAACACCATGACAATCCCCACAAGTCCCAGCGCACCACCGGCAATGACTTTGACGTCAAAGGGTGTTCTTAAAAACAAAAAGCCATTGACCATATTCATGACCAGCACGGTGGAAAAAATAACCGCTGCCAGCCCGCTGGTGAGATGGAGTTCTGCCACGTAAAAGAGCCAGTAATTAAATCCGAACAAAAGGGCACCCTGCAGGGCCATGAATCCATGGTTCTTGAGTGAAAACCGCATATTCAACCGGGTGATCCGACACCATGCAAGGAGGATGACAGCAGCCAGGGAAAATCGATATACCACCGACACCAGCGGCTCCACCGTGCCCAGTTGAAATTTAATGCCAAGCCAGGTGGAGCCCCATATCAAGATGGTTAGGAGATAAAACAGAATATTTTGCATTTTTTGAAATCCTTTTTAAGTTCATAGTGGTGGCAAATCTGTGATTAGATCATTTTTGGGTTTGGTCATAACACCATTGTTGTAGTTTTTATGGTATAAAAAATACAGGATTTTGTGAAAATAACAAGTCACAGTTCGTGGAATATTTGATGGGTACAATTCTTTTACCCATAAAAACCATGAATACAAAAAATGGTTTTTGATTAATTAGTGAGGATATCGTGAATGCATTGATCTTGATTGGGGCGGTTTGTCTGTTGGGAGGCCTCCTTCTGGCGGAAAAACAAGAGAGTATTGCGGGAAAACTCATCACCAAAACCCCTTTGTCCATGCTTTTTGTGCTGGTGGCATTGATCCAGCAGCGGCCGGACCCTTTTTATTATCGACTGATGATGGCGGGATTTTTTTTGAGTCTTTTGGGGGATATTCTGCTGGTGTTTTACCAGAGGCCTTTATTTTTGGCAGGTTTGATCTCTTTTCTGCTGGCCCATGTATTCTTTGTGCTGGCCCTGATGGGGCTTGGCACTGTGTTGTCTTTTAGCTGGGTTCTGCTGTGTGGGGCGCTGGTCGTGGCGGGTGGGTTTGTGTATTGTTGGTTGAAACCCCACTTTGGGACCATGAAAGTTCCGGCCATTGCGTACATGGTGGTGATTTCCTGCATGTTGGCCGGTGCCGGAAGGGTGTTCCTTGATCCGGGGGTGCCGGGTGGGGGCAGGGTCGTGGTCTTTACCGGAGCCTTGCTCTTTTATCTTTCTGATCTCTTTGTGGCCCGGGATCGTTTTATGGAAAAATCCTTTATCAATCGACTCATCGGGCTGCCTCTGTACTATGCTGCGCAATTTCTTCTGGCATTTTCCGTTGGGTTGGTGGGATAAATTATCGTGGATATGATTGAAAAAGAATGTGGAGGAATTCCGGGGACAGCAGATACTGTATTCCTAATGAACCAGTCTTAAATAACTTGTCCATTTCAGAACAAGCTACTGTTGAAGGATAGTGTCCCCTCATTTTTAAATGGGTATGTTATTTCGGACTCATTCCTAAGACACAAAAGACAGACCCCTAAGTCTGGGTCTGCCTCTTATCTATTTCATCAGATTTAATGATGCTTTTGGTTGCGCTCAGAAGGAATGTTTCAGGTCATTTATTTAAAGATGTATTCATAGAGATTGAGATATCAGTTCATTTGCCGAAAGCATCTGTGATGAAATATTATCCAGCCACATCGATGCCAGGGTCACATCCCAGATTTTTGTCCGGGTTGCTGCACTCAAAGGTTTGATGACGGGTGTCTACATGGCCTTCTTCTCTTTCATTGTCGGATTCGATGTAATTTTTTTCTGTATTTTCCATGGTAGCCTCCATATATTGAATCTAAGATTGTATCTTTCAGTTGATTATTGGCTTATCCCCTGCCATACTGCGGCAGGCTTTTCTTTCAACAGCATTTGTTTTCTCATGGGCTGCAGTGTTTCTTTGTTGGGAATAATTTATGCATCCAGGAAGATTGTGCAATGCTTGAGAAAGGGGAGAGTAATTATAGGTATATACTACCATTATTCATTCTGCGCCTTTATGGGGGGATCTTTCCGGGTGTAACTCAAGGGTCAAAATTTTTTAAGGCCGGTTTTACGGTGTTTGTTGTGTCCCCCAGGAAATAAAGCGGAATCAAAGGAGGTTCTCACAGTGAAATTATGTGATGTGCATACCCATCTCCAGGACCTGCGCCTTTCCAGCACCATCCATCAGGTGATCCACAAGAGCATGGCAGCCGGGGTGACCCATATGGTTTGCTGCGGGGTACAGGAGAGTGACTGGCATGGGGTTGTTACCCTGGCAGCGCAGTATCCCGGTGTTTTTCCGGCCTTTGGGCTCCACCCCTGGTTTATCTCCTCAAGATCACCGGACTGGCTGGATCGTCTTGAACAACTTTTGCAGACAACCGGTGCTGCGGTGGGGGAGATCGGTCTGGACAGAAGCGTTTCCCCCAGGAACGACGCGGAACAGATTTCTGTCTTTACATCCCAGCTTAAGCTTGCCAAAGAATATAAAAGACCTGTGAATATCCATTGCAGAAAGGCCTTTGGTCTGCTGGCCGATCTTTTAAAGGAAAATGGGGGCCTGCCCCATGGCGGCGTGATTCATTCCTATTCTGGGTCAGCGGACATGGTAAAGGTTTTTGAAAAATCAGGGGCGTACATCTCTTTTTCAGGATCATTGACCCGACCCCACAATAAAAAGGTTCGGCAGGCGGCTCGGGCCGTCAGCCTGGAACGACTTCTCATTGAGACCGATACTCCGGATATTCTGCCCACCGGCGCCCCCGATGGGCTAAACGAACCAGCCCATGTACACCTGGTGTTGAAAACCCTGGCCCAATTGCGGGAAGAATCCATTGAAGTCCTGGCCAACGCCACCTTTGCCAATGCCATCCGTTTGTTTAAGATCCAGATTCCTGATCAAAATCCAGATTCCAACATTCAGGATGGATGTGTCACATGAGGCACCTCTTTCTCATGCTACTGGTGATGTGTCTTGGCTGCTCATCCGGATATGCCGGGAGCATTCCGCCATTATCCCATGCAAAATCTATTGTAAGGCTGGACCATGCAGACCAGACCAGACAAGCCCTCATGACCCAGTATAAAAAATGGGCAAACACCCCATACCGAAGTGGCGGCATGAGCCGGAAAGGAATTGATTGCTCTGGCCTGGTCCACATGATTTTTTTGCAAAAATTTGGCATTGAGCTGCCAAGAACCGTGGCCCGCCAGGCCAAGGTGGGAAAGAAAATTAATAAAAAAAAATTGCAGCCCGGTAATCTGGTTTTCTTTAAAACCGGTGCCAGATCACGTCATGTGGGCATTTATGTGGGGAATCAGAAGTTTCTCCACGCCTCAGCAAAAAAAGGGGTCATTATTTCCACCCTGAAAAACCCCTACTGGGCTCCCAAAATCTGGAAAGTCATTAAAGTAAAGTAAATTAACCATTTCAAGGATATTGTGCTATCTAACATATACATTACACACATAATAATTATGGGAAATATAAATGTTCAACACGTGGACGTTAATGTGGGGAGTCTTTTTTGGAGCCATTGGTTTAGGCTTCTTTGTATATGGTAAAAAGAAAGGTGCCATTGTACCGATAATCAGTGGTATGGGATTAATGATTTTTCCCTATTGTATTTCAAACCCATATTTTATGGTTCTTGCCGGTGTTGTCCTGATTGCACTGCCTTGGTTTTTCAAAGAATAGGAGAATTGATTAAGTGGGCCTATTCCCATTTTCCCGGCCGAAGCTTTAAG
>JASFYZ010000119.1:0-10931 GCA_045046665.1 Desulfobacterium sp. | reverse complement strand
GATCACATTCCCGTCGTCATGGTCTTCCACGGAGATCTCCACACCATCTCCTGCGATCCGCAGAAACTGGTTGTTTGTAATGGTAGTGATCATTTCGCCTGTATCATCGATATCAAGGAAGAGCAGGAATCTGAATTGACACTGCTCCTGAGCACCAGAGAGAACCTGATCCTGGATCCGGGGCAATTGTTTACCTGCAATGACAACCTTTATGTCCAGACTCCAGAGCACTGCATGAAATTTGCCCAAAGGGCCCTGGTGAAAATATCCGCATTTATGGAAGATAAAGGAGATCACCTTTGCCTGAACCTGGATGGTGTTTTCCATGATATCCCAGAAAAAGAATCTTGCAATTCAAGTGATCCTGGTCACGTCTGATAAACCAAAATCCTATCCACTATCCGCAAGCCCAGAAAAAAGGAATGTATTGCCGTGCAATGGAAAACAGCCGCCCTGGCGGAGATGCATATATTATTGTTGGGCTGGTACCGGGACAATCACCGGAAGCTGCCCTGGAGGGAGACAAAAGACCCCTATGCCATCTGGGTTTCCGAGGTGATGCTCCAGCAGACCCAGGTGAGCACCGTGGTTCCTTACTATGATCGGTTCATGGTTCGATTTCCCACAGTGATGGATTTGGCGGGTGCAGACCAAGAACAGGTACTCAAACTGTGGGAAGGGCTGGGGTATTATGCCAGGGCCCGAAATCTTCACAAAGCATCCCAAGTGGTGGTGGAGCAGTTTGACGGGCAGGTACCAGCGGATCAAAAATCATTTAAATCCCTGCCCGGTGTGGGGGATTATATAGTGGCGGCGGTGTTGAGCATTGCCTTTGGGCTGCCCCTGGCCGTGGTGGATGGCAATGTCAAACGGGTATTGTCTCGCCTGTGCACCATGGATGCCCCGGTGAACCATTCGTCATCCCACAAACAATTCCAGGCAGTGGCGGACAGGTTGTTGGAGCGGTCCCAGCCAGCGGTCTTTAATCAGGCGGTGATGGAACTGGGGGCACTGGTGTGCACACCGGGAACGCCTCGCTGCACAGACTGTCCCGTGGGTCGGCATTGCCATGCCCTGGAAAATGACAGCATTGCCTATTATCCCCGGCGTATAAAAACCAAACCTGTGCCCACCCATCATATTTCCGTGGGGGTGGTGGAAAAAGAGGACAGGCTTTTGATTACCCGGCGAAAGTCAGAAGGGTTGCTGGGGGGGCTGTGGGAATTTCCCGGCGGTAAGGTGGAAAATAACGAGACCGGGCCTGCTGCCTGTATCCGGGAAATTAAAGAAGAGACCGGGCTTGAGGTGACAATATCCTCCCACCTTACCCGGATAAAGCATGCCTACACCCATTTTAAGATTGAGATGGATGTCTATTTGTGCCGGTATGTGGCAGGACAGGTAAAGCTCGCAGGCCCGGTGGATCATCGTTGGATCAGGCCTTCAGAAATTGACGACTATCCCTTTCCCAAGGCCAACCTTAAGTTTATTCCCCTTCTGACAAATAAATCAGCCATTCCTCTTCTCAATTTTAAATTTGATGGTTCCGTAAAAAGCCCAGCAGGTTTGCCCACAAGCAAGATAGAAAATGAACTTTGATTGATTTTTTGCCTTTATTCCCGCCAAGCCATAATTCCATTGACATCTCCCTGATGGGCATTACCTTCCACCCTGAAAATGTATTTGTAGTGATCAAACCCGATTCGTTCAACCACTGCCTGTGATTTAAGGCCGTCAGCGGGTATTGCCTCTCCAGATAATAACAGGTTGAGAACCTCATAATAATAACCAGGGTCATCAATGTTGTATTTTAAGAACTGCGGGCTCCATAAGGGATAAAATAACACATGGATTCAAAACCAGAAGCGTTGGCTTCCCCTCTGCTGACAAGGGATTTTTTATGTCTGCTCATATCCGGTTTTTTATGCTTAACCGCCGTGGGGATGTTTTATCTCTTCCCGCTGTTTGTTTTGGGACTGGGTGGCAGCAAATCAGATATCGGTATTCTCATGGGCGTCATGGCACTGTCCGCCGTGTGCGTGAGGCCATGGGTGTCGGGGTTGGTAGACCGGCTTAATCGTAAAACGGCCTTTGCCATTGGGTGCGGGTTAATCTCTTTTATCAGTGCCGCGCATATCTATGTGGTTGGCCCCATTGAAAAAATTTTTTTCCTGCTGGTAGTTATGCGGTTTATTTACGGTATGGGGCTTGGGTTTATCATTGTCTCTTCCTTGACCCTTGCCTCGGATTTGATCCCGCCCCGGCGGCTCAATGAGGGACTGGGTATTTACGGGGTGATGCCGTTATTGGGTATTGCTGTGGGCCCTGTGATAGGAGAGGTGATTATTGATGCCTGGGGCTTTTCTGGAATGTTTCTGTCGGCCATCGGGGTGTGTGCCGCGTCCCTGCTTTTTTTAGTGCCCATCAGGGAACCCTTCCGGGAAAAGACGGAGTCCCAGCGAGATGGTTTTTTTACCGTTCTTAGCGACCCTGTGGTGTGGCGTATTAGTCTTGTTGTCATTACCTTTGGTGTGGCATTTGCTGCCCACTGCAGCTTTGTGGCCCCGTTTGCCGAATCCAGGTCACTTAGCGTATCCATCTATTTCATCACCTATTCGGCTGCCGCTGTTATCTCAAGGCTCTTTGGGGGCCGCCTTGCCTCATCTTTTGGAGAATCCAGGATGATACCTGCGTCCCTGCTGGTCATGGGCATGGGTTTTTTATGGCTGGCCCAGACCAATAGTAATCTGGGCCTTGTCGTGACCGGGGTGCTTGCTGGCGCAGGGCATGGGATTTTTTTTCCATCGGTTCTTGCCTTTTGTGTCCGGTCCGTGGATGCCGGGGATAGGGGGAAAGTGACGGGTATTGTCACCGGCTGTGTGGATGCCGGTGTGCTCATCGGTTCATTTTCTCTGGGTTTCCTGGGTGATATCTTTGGGTTTCCAGTAATGTTCACCGTTGCGGCATTTTGCGTTGTTGTGGGAGTTTTTCTGTTTGTTTTCATGCGCAAAACCCTTATGCGCCCGGCAGTCATGGCGATTAAAACACCTTAATTCAGTACACTCATTCCCGGGATGAAGAATGCCGGGATATGGCAGATATATCCTGAACTCAGATCCCGCACCAGGCGCTGTGATCAGCTCAATGGTACCGCCAAAATTTTTTACGATACCATGAACCACTGACAACCTCAGTCTTGTTACCTACTCTTTTCTCATAGAGGATTCTTCGGTATAAACGAAATTGAGTTGTTAGTCACGGGGGTAGGTTTCTAAATATTTCTTGAAGACAAATGTTCAACTTGTTCAACAGGCATGCAAAAAGAATGGAATGCCTTGTTGGACATTGTCAAAACGAACCATTGAAAATTATATACCAGATGAGGTGTTTGATGCCTGGATGCCCTATCCTGATTCCGGAAAGGGAAGGCGTGCCGCCGCAATCAAAAGATTGAATCCTGAGCAGCGCGATCATTATCCCATGAAAAAAGGGCTAAAACTGCAAAAGGCAGGAGCTGAAGTGGAGAACTTCTATTCAACTCGTGGATCGGGAGATGCGTCCTTCTCCCATCGACACCGGGGAATCTGACTTGATCAGTCGGGTAAATGGGTTGCCCCTATCTGAAGAGGGTGACCTTTTCAGATAGGGGCTTGATCATAACGTCGGCCATCTTGTGATATGATTTTAAGGGTGAAAAATTAATATCGTTATTGCGGTAGCTTACGATGAATTAAACTCTGTCTCCCGTATAGTGGCCAGCGCCTTGACGTTGGGCATGCTCGGGCCAGTAGTCTTTGCAGGATACACCCACGCCATCCTGGACTGGTCCGAAATCAGCAGGAGCCGAAAATACAGGATCTTTTTTCCCTGATGCGCCTTTTTTCCTGTTTGAGTTGTCATCCCCTGGCATCAACCCGGTAAAGCAGACCGTACATGGCCGGGACAAATAAAAGAGTAATGCAGGTAGCAAACAACAGGCCTACCATGATGGAGATGGCCATGGGTTCCCACATGGAACCGCCCCCGAGATAAAGGGGGATCAGCCCCAGGGTGGTGGTCAGGGTGGTGAGCAGAATGGGCCGGAAACGCTGGCGGCATGCCGCTACAACTGCCTCGGCCGGGGGGCGCTTAAATTCCGTCTGTTCAAGCTCAATGCGATCCAGAAGCACAATGGCATTGTTAATAACAATTCCAGCCAGGGAAATAACCCCCAGAAATGCCATGAAACCAAAATAGGACTGAAACAGGATCAGCCCAACGACTACTCCAATGATTCCCAGGGGAATGGTGGCAATCACCATGACGGTTTTTCGTATGGAGTTAAACTGTATAATGAGCAGCATCAGAATGATGCACCCGGAAAGGGGCAGATAACGGATGACCGCCGCCATGTTCTCCTGGGTGTTTTCTGCGTCTCCCCCCAGCTCATACCGATAATTGGGGGGCCAGTTGGCCGCGTCCTGGTCCAGCCATGCCTGGATCTGGGTGGTGATATCCCGTGCGGTGTACCCTTCCTGGAGACCGGCGGTGAGGGTGATGCTCCGGGAAAGGTCCCGGTGCATTATTTTGGCATAGTCCCATTGGGGCAGTATCTGGGCCACCTGGCTGAGCGGAATGGGTTGGCCCGTGGACTGGACAAATACATTTGTATTTTCAAGCCCCTGCAGGGTCTGTTCGGTGAAATGACGGCTTCTCATGAGAATGGACAGGCTGTCCTGATCTTCCCGGAAGGTGCCAGCTTTGACCCCACTGAGTCCCGTCTGCAAACTGATGGCGATGTCTTCATGGGTGACGCCTGCCTTGCCAGCTTTTGCCGCGTCAATGTCGATGACGAATTTCAGGAGTTTGGGGCCCCAGTCATCCATCAGGTTCTTTGAACCCGGGATTTGACTGAGAGCATCTTTTGTTTTATTGGCAAGGCGATAGAGCTCTTCCTGATCCGGTCCGGAAATGCGGATTTCGATGGGATCTCCCCCGCCGCCCTGGGCAAGAAGTGACACCTTGATGTCGGCATCGGGAAAAGTGTTAAAACAAAATTTATCAAGATCCCGGATGATGTCGGGATTGTCTTCACCGCTGCTGGTGTTTAAAAGGATATGAGCATAGCTGGAATTGGCTTCATCTGCTAAATAGCCCTGATCATAGGATTCCGGGCCCTCACCAATGTAGCAAGACCAGTCGACGATTCCCTTTGTTCGTTGACTGTCAACTTTGAGATGCTCGGCAATGTGCTGCTCAATTTTTTGCACCACGGCAAGGGTCTTGTCAATGCGGGTGCCAAGGGGCAGATTGATATCCACGGTGATCATATTTCGGTCACTATCAGGAAAGAAAATAAACGGCATCATGCCGAATCCTTTCAATGAGATGACAAAAATAACCACCATGGCCCCAACGAATAAAAGTTTTGCCCGCAGCACCCAATTGAGAAAGATAACGTAAATCCGCTCCAGGATATCGAAAATACTTTTTTTGCCGGTGTCCTGAGCGCCTTTATTTCCTTTGACAAACAGGTAAGCCAATAGGGGGATAATGGTGAGACTCATCAGCCACGAAGAAATCAGGGCAATGGAGATCACCACAAAAAGCGGCCCCATGATGTCACCCATGGAGGATTCCGCCAGGTAAAAAGAGAGAAATGCGGCGGAGGTGGTCAATGTTGAGATCAACAGCGGTATCATCAGTTCTTGACAGGTTTCCACCGCCGCTGCCATGGGGGTGCTTCCGCCATTCATTTTGACAATAAAGGATTCAGATACCACAATGCCGTTGTCCACCATCATGCCAAGGGCCATGATAAGGGCTGCCAGGGTCACCTGATTAAGCCCCATATGAATAACCCCCATGACCATGAGGGTCGTGATGGTTACAAGGGGAATAAGACTTGCCACCACCAATCCCGTGCGAAATCCCAGAAATATCAGCATCACCGCCATGACAATGACGATACTCTGGAGAAGGTTGCTGATAAAACCTTCAATGGATTTTTCCACATACCCGTCCAGGGAGGCCAGCCGGACCACACTCAGCCCCAGGGGCAGGCGGGCATTGTAGTCGGCCATTTTTTCATCCACCATTTGCCCTAACTGGATGATATTGGCACCCGCCTTAAGGGAGATGGAAAGGGCGATGGCCCGCTTTCCATTTACCCGGACCAGGCCCGTGGCAGGGGTTTTATAGGTTTTGACAATATGGGTGATGGCATCCAGATACACCACTTTTCCGGCATCTCCCACGGGGATGATGGTTTTTTTAAGGGCCTCAATGTCCTCATAGTTGCCCGTGGGTTCAAGAATGAGTCGCTTGTTGCCCACATTGATTTCACCACCGGAATCAAGGATGTTGGTTTCCTGGATAATCTGTTTTAATTTGCCAACGGTTAAGCCATATTCACTGAGGCGAGCCGTGTCAAACTCCACCACCACCTGCTGCTCCTGAATTCCGCCCAAAGATACTTTGGCCGAATCTGGAAGACTGATGAGTTCGTCCCTGATCTGTTTGGCCACATCTTCCATGTCTTCATAGGAAAATTCATCGGAAAGAAGGCCCAGCATGATCCCATAGACCACACCGATATCATCATCCTGAAAATCCGGGGTCACTTCCTGGGGAAGGGTATCCATGTCCTCAATTTTTCGCCTCAGTCTGTCCCAGACATCCTGCAGGTTGACTGGTTTTACCTCATCCTTCAGGGTAACGGTGACCACGGAAAGTCCGGTGCGGGACTGACTGGTGATGTCTTTAACCTCCGGGATTTCCTGGACCACCTCTTCAATGTTTTTACTGACCAGCAACTCAACCCGCTGGGGATTGGCCCCGGGAAAGGGCGAAACAATGGTGGCCACCCGCACCGTGTAGGGGGGCATGCTGTCCCGGGGAAGATCTTTGTACATGGATGCGCCCAGGAGAACCACAATAAAAAGAAGGCTCAGCGAGATACGATTTTTGTTGATGGCAAATTGTGTGAGATTCATATTGATTCCATGATTGGGTTGATTACCATTCCTTGATGGGGTCTTTCAAGAGTTTTACAGCCATGCCGTCCAGTAAGCTTTGCAGGCCCGAGGTGGCAACCCGTTCCCCGGAGGTCAACCCCTCTTTGACCAAAAAGCCCTTTTCGGTGAGGGCACCCAGAGAAACCTTTCTTTTTTTAGCCACGGCCTTTGTATCCTCTGTGGTTTCAATGATAAAAACAAAGTTCTCCCCACCTTCTTCACCCACAGCGTCAACCGGGGCATAAAGGTTTTTACCTTGGAGGGTATCAAAATGAAAATTGACCTCTGCGGCCATGCCCGGACGCAGGCGTTCATCTTTGGTCTGGATGGCAATGGTCACAGGATAGGTGGGGGCATCTGTGGCGGCATAGGGGACTTCGGTGACCCGACCTTCAAAGGGTGTTTCCGGGAGTCCCGGAAAGGTAACCTGGCATTCCATGTCTTTTTTAATGCGGGAGATGTAATTGTCTGAAACATTTACATTGACCTCAAGATTTCCCAGTCCACTCAAGATGAAAATGGAGGCACCCGAGGCGATCTCTTCATTCTCTTCCACAACACTATCGTTGATGATGCCGTCAAAGGGGGCAAAGAGCCCGGTGTATTTCAGCTGGTTTTCAGCGGCTTTGAGTTTGGATTTTTCCGTGGTGATGCGGGATTTTGACGCCTGCAACCGGGCCTGGGCGGTTTCATAGTCGCCCCTTGCCTGTTCAAATTCGCTCAGGGAGACGTTGTCATTTTCGTACAGCTTCTGGATGCGGTTATATGTGGAATGGCTGGTGTAGACAGCGGTCTGGGACGATTGGGCATCGGCCTTTGCTTCGCTGAGGCCTGACCGGCTGGAGTCCAGATCCACCTTGAGATCGGTTTTGTCAAGCTGGGCCAGAAGATCGCCGGTGTGGACCTTGTCTCCCACCTTTACTTTGATGGACTGGACGGTGCCGTTTACCTTGAAACTCAAGGAAGACTCCCTGTCAGCCACGGCAGTGCCGCTGAAGGTGCTCTTTGTGCCTTGCTGTTCTGCCTTTAAGAGGGTGTAACGCACCGGTCGGACTGAGCTTTCTTTTGCGGTTTCAACCGTTGGTTCCTGTGGGCAACCGCCCAGGCAGAAGCTGAAAAAGATAATGAGAACGATAAAACTGTTTTTCATGGTATTTTATCCTGTTCGTAAATATTCGGATTGGTAATGTAAATGTTCGGCCAGTGCCTCGGACTGCGTAGCATACTAATGCTATGTGAGCAGGCTAAAATAGGCGAATATGAGGTGCTGGCCGAATATTTACTCCTGTTCTATTTTGTTGTTTCCATATGCTCCCGTAACCGGACAAGGAACAGATTCTTTTTTTCCGGGGGTTCTAGAAAATGAAATCGGCCCATGGCGCGCTCCAGTTCCAGAAAATCAAGGACAAATTGGTATCTGGCCACCTGTGAGCCCCATTCGCTGTTCAGCTTGGCATTCTGGGCATCAATGAGGTCTGTAATGGTGTTTCGGCCTTCGGCATACCCGGCCTGGATAATGTTGAAATTCTTACGGGCAGCGGTGAGTCCCTGTTTGGACAATTGTATTTCTCTGGCAGAAACAGCCGCTGTTTCAAGGCTGGAGCGGACCTTGAGATGCTGCTGGTTTTGCATGTTTTTTTCTTCCACCTGGACCTGTCGCAATTGAAGGCGGCTCTTTGCAAGTTCTTCTTTTCTGGATCCCCCGGTGAAAAGGGGCCAACTGGCGGCCATAGACAGGGTCCATGGATGATCAAGATCAGAAGGGGTTTGGGTTCCCACATCATATTCGTCAAGGATTTTATCCACGGTTCCCGAAAGTTGGACATCCGGTAGGTAAAACGAGCGCTTTTTGTTTAAAACTTCACGCTCCCGGGAACGACGTGTCTCTTTTATCTGCTGTAGCTCCGGCAAGTTTCGATCTGCCTCGGTGATGAGAAAATCACTGAAACGGGAGAGTTGTTTGAAATTGCCCAGGTATTGATAGACCCCTGGGTCGGTGATCAGCAGCTCAATGGCGGTGCCGGGTTCTATGTCTTCCACTGCGATTCGCTGATCAATGGGTCTGTCCAGAATCTCATTTAAGGACATTCTTGCCAGTTGCAGGTCACGATAGGCGTCATTGAGGCTGATCTGGTTGCTTGCCAGTTCACTTTCCCAGCGATACACTTCCGATGCACCCACAGACCCCACGGATGCCTTGTTCCGGGCAATGTCAAGGTTTTTACGGGTGACATCAAGGTTGTCGTTTTGAATGATCTGATTGCTTCGGGCAAAAAGAAGGTTGATGTATGCCCCGGCCGCCGTGACCACGGTGTCCATGAGCGTTGCCTTCTCCTGATACCTTTGGGATTCAAGCAGTATCTGCTGGATGGCATGGTTTGCCAGGATATCATCGGAGAAGATTGATTGAGACAGGGTGCCCGATGCGGTCCAGGTGGCCCGGGCCGGGTTCGTTACAGTGCCGCTGATCCGGTTGTTGTCAATGCGGTTTATGGCAGTTGACAGCTCCATGCGGGGAAGTCGGGATGCCCGGGCCACGCCCACCTCCCGGGTTTGAATATCTGTGTTCATTTTTTCTATCTGAAGGCTCAGGTTCCGCTCCAGTGATTCTCCTATCACCCCCCGGAGATGAAGCTTGGGACCCTGTTGGGATCCATCGAGATTTAAAAGCCGGGCCGTGTTGAATGATGTCCATGTCGGGTAGTAGTCAATCTGACGAAAGGTGCCCACATTCACCACAAAATTATCACTTTGTTTGGATATGATTACCGGCAGTTTTCCGGCATCCTGTCCCCCGGCTATGTCAAGGACATTGATGGCAACGCGCCGGGCCATGGCATGGATGTTTTGGTCCGGTGCGATGGATGCCATGGCCCCCATGCGGACATGTTTTTCCCCTATCAGCGCAAAGGAGGGAAGTTTTCGATGGTTGATGGCCTGAATAAGTGTTTTTTGTTCGTCTTTATGAGCTCCCATAAACAGGGGCAGTACATAGATTGCATCCACCCTGTCAGGAATTTCGGCAATACTTTTTTCGATATCATTGGTGGCGATTTCCACTATGGATAACTTTGCCGCTGGTGATACCTTTTCCACAGCTTTGCCAAAGTAGCTGTAAAGGGTGTGGAACATGCTGATTTCCCTTGCATTGAACAGGATGGCAAGATGCTTGTAATCATAAAGTTTCTTAAAAGCTGTCAGGTCCTTTTCAATGTCAAAGGGGGATTGGATATAATTAAAATTATGGATACCACTGTTGCCTTCCGGAGTGAGGGGCAGCCCCTGGAGTTTTCTGTCAAGGATGGTTCCCGCAATCACCGGTTTGGGATAATTTTCATATTGCACAAGGGCTTGGGATATATCCAGCCCCAGGCCGATGATGCAGTCTATGGAACCATCGTCCATCAAGGTTGAAATAATCGCATTCTCATCGCCTGTTTTCCTGGGGTCCATTTTTCGGGTCAGGTATTTTATGTCATATCTGCTTTCCAGAAGGCTGTTGATTTCATTTTCGACAACTTTGTGATAGGCAGCATCCCTTGAAGCGTCAATTAAGAATGCGATTTTAAAAACCGGTTTGCCCTGTGCAGTGGCTGGCAGGACCAGAAGAATACCCATTAGAACGTTTATGATAAAAATGTATAGTTTCATTTTTTCCTTAATATCCCCGCACGTTTAATGTTATCTATGGTGATCCGGTTTTGCCCGGCCTTGTGGGGCCAACTGACCATAGATTTATGATTTTCAGCACAGGTCTATCAAGATGCCTCAATGTTTGTCAACAAAAGCATGGGATAAATTTAATTTGGCTCATGTCGCGTTTTGGGGTCTTACGTTATTATCACCTCAATCAGTGACTGAAGCAGGGATTTTCCTCGTTTACCAACATTATGAACGAACTCGAAAAATCCGAGGTAAAAAGGAAGTTTCTCCTGT
>JASFYZ010000118.1:0-8383 GCA_045046665.1 Desulfobacterium sp. | reverse complement strand
AAAGACCACCCGGTATATGACTTTTCCCAGGGCAAAGTCCCACACCGGCAGATAAATGCCCACGTCGCCATTCATCAACCCAATGGAATTTTCCCTTTATATGAACGAATATTACTGTCCATTATTGACTGAAAACATACATGTATAGACAAGTGTTCAAGCGTTTGGACACTTGTCTATACATGTATGGCTTTTGGGGTCAAAAGGTGTTTGTCAGTTTTAAAGACTGCATAACTGGGTCGGGTAAAGAGCCAGTTAACTTGGTCCGACAAAAATATAAAAGATACCCTGGTGGAATCCCAGGAAAAGATACTCTGGTGGGTTAGTTTGAAATGGCCTGTGATGCAGATTCACTTAAAGGATTCACAGCCTATGAGGAGATTACCCTCAGCCACAAGATTCTACTTCTGACTGTGGCGGATCTTGAGACCAAAAAAAGCCTGGCACATAAGATTGTCCAAGAGACGATGAGCGTCCGGCAGTTCAAAGCTCACTTGGCCATGGCCATGGGAAACGGCCTGCCACAGGATATCAGTGATTTTCCTCTCCCAGAACCCTTACATACCAAGGCTGGAAAAGGCCAGAGATATACAAATTCGGGCCTTTCACCCATCCAGCAAAATAAAAGGCTTACCGGATCGGGGATGCCGATCCACAATCACCGGTGTTTTATAGACCGTTTCAATGCATTCTTTGGTGATGACTTTTTCCGGAGAACCGTTTCGGAACACCTCCCCCTCCTTGCCATTGAGCAAAATCAATCGATGGGCATATTCACTGGCCAGATTCAAATCATGGAGCACCATGATCACCGACAGGTTAAACTGCTGGTTCAGCCGTCTGATCTGGTTTAAAATCACCGCTTGGTGGGTGATGTCCAGATGGGAAGTGGGTTCATCCAGCAGCAGCAGGTCTGGCTCCTGCACCAGAGCTCTGGCAATGGCTGCCAGCTGTTGTTGTCCACCACTGATGGTATCCATGGATTTTTCTGCAAGATGGTCTATGCCAAGCAGGGTCAGGGTCTCTTTTACTTTGTCAACGTCTGCCCGGCTTTCAAAGAACTGGTATCGTTTAAAATAGGGCAACCGCCCCATGAGTACATAGGCGGACACCGTCATGGGGGGCATGTCAATGGTCTGGGAGACCCGGGCCACGGTTCTGGCAATGGAGGCGCGCGAAAGATGGCGGATTTCCTCTCCCTGAATGAAAATCTTGCCCTGCCTAGGCTTGAGCACCCCGCACAGGGTCTTTAAAAGAGTGGTTTTTCCCGACCCATTGGGGCCGATGATGCTGATGATTTCTCCCTTTTGTGCCTCAAAGCAGATATCCTTGAGCACCGGGGCTTTCCCATATCCGCAGTAAAGATGATCCGCCGTTAAAATGGCTTTCTGGTCATTCATGATGTAGCTCGCTTTCTGGTCAGCACATAAATAAACACCACCCCGCCGATGATGCCGGTGATCACCCCCACGGGCAGTTCCAGGGGAGAGATGATGGTGCGGGCAACGACATCACACAGGGTGAGAAAAGAAGCCCCGGCCAGGAATGACCCCAACAGCAGAATCCGATGGTCCGAGCCCACGGTCATGCGCATGAAATGGGGTACGATTAGCCCTGCAAACATGATGATCCCCCCCACTGACACGCTGAGCCCGGTGAGGATGGATGCGGTGATAAACAGCACTTTTTTGGAGCGTTCAATATTGATACCCAGATTCATGGCCTCCTCTTCACCCAGCGAAAGTGCGTTTAAATCCAGGCAGAAAAAAAGCGAGACAACAAGGCCCCCAAGGGAACCGGCACAGCAGATTTTAATCAATGTCAGGTTGGTTTCATCAAGGGACCCCATGATCCAGAACACAATGGTCTGCAGCTCATCACTTTTGGATACGGCCATGAGCAGCATCACAAGGGAAGAGCACACAAAGCTGATCATCACCCCGGTGAGCAGCATGGTATCGGTCTTGACCATGCCGGTTTTGATGCTGATGAGATACACCATGGTGATCACGGCGAGTGCCCCAAAAAATCCCGACAGGGGATAGGCAATGATGCCGATGATTAGATGCCACTTAAAGAGGATGTTGAGACACACCCCAAGGGATGCCCCGCCGGAGATGCCAAGGGTGTAGGGCTCCACCAGGGGATTTCTGAAAAGCCCCTGCAAGATGGCCCCGGCAAGGCTCAAGGCCCCGCCTGTGGCAATGCCAAGCATAATGCGGGGCATGCGAATTTTGAACAAAATATTGTAATCGGTGGTTCCCCGTCCGTGGAAAATAATGCCGGGAATATCCTTTATGGCAATACCGGCACTGCCCGCGCACAGGGCCAGGGCGCACACTAAGAAAAGCAGCACCAGCAAAAACACAAGTACCCAGGCCCAGGTGATGAATCGGGAGCGTCCCATATTAACCCTTTAGATCCAGTGATGGGTGGAGCAGCCGGGTGATTTCTCTGACACCCCTGGCAAAGATCAGGGGGGTGGGGCTGCAGATGATTTCTGAATCCAGGAGATGGATGGCATTGTGCTGAACGGCCCTCATGGTGCCAAAGACCATCCACTGCTGTTTTTCCGTAATGCTGGCGGATTTGCTGGAACCCATGGTGGAGATGAGAATGACGTCGGGGTTCTCCTTGACCACCTTTTCCCGGCTGTATACCCCGGAGTTCTCATGGGCTGCAATGTTAATGCCCCCGGAAAATCGGATGAACTCATTGACAAAGGTCTCTTCATTGGCCGTGTGCAGGGGTTTGATACCGATCTGGATGAACACTCTTTTGGGGGGCAGGTCCGCTATGAGCTCCTGGACCTTTGTCACCTCGGCCCGGGCCGTTGCGATGATTTTTTCCGCTTTATCCGTTGCGCCGATGAGTTGCCCCAAACGTAGGGTATTGGCGCAGATCTCTTCAAATGTTTTTGGATTTTTAAAGGGCACCACGGTGATGTCAAACTGCCTTAACACCTTGATTTGTTTCTCTTTGGTGAACTGGCTGGCCAGTACCAGATCGGGCTTTAAGCTGATGATCTTTTCCACATTCACCTGGATAAGGGAGCCTATCTTTTCCTTGGGTGGTGTATTGGGGGGATCATCGCAATAGGTGGTGTCGGCCAGCAGTCGGTCCCCGGCCCCTAACAGGTAGATGGTTTTGGTGAGCACCGGCCCAAGAGAGATGATGCGTTGGGGCATGGTTTTGGGGGAGGATTCATGGGGCAGGGCGTTTGTGGACATTTTTTGTTCCGCCTTTGCCCCTGCTTTCATTGATGCCTTTGCCGATGTCTTTGTATTTGCTTCTGTGACGGCGGCCTTGTCATCTGTTAATTCATTTGCCGTGATCGCTTCGTCTTTTGAGTTATCTTCCTTTTCATCTGGACCCGGGGCCAGGTCATGCAGGGTGGCAACACCTGTCATCAAGGCATTAAAGGTCAGCTCAAGGGGTTTGGGTAAAAACCTGGTGGATGAAAAGTCCGTCAGCACATCAATGGGGGCCTGTGCAATGTCCCGGGCCAGGCCCAATACCAGGCTGGAAAAGGCAGATATATCCCCCACCTGACCCCGCTCCATGGCATCACAAAGGGCAAAGGCCTGTTCCACCACACCGGCATATTCGGGCATTAAAAGTAGTCGTTCAAGTTCCGATGCCATGGTGCTGTCCTTGGTTTCGCTGCATTGGCAGTCAGAACTTCTGGCCAGAGTGTGAAGGGATATATGGCGTTCTTCCAGGCGCTGGAACACATTGCGATGGGCGGCAATGCCGTTTTGAAGAAACACCGCCTGTTTCACCCCGTCATACACAGCCTTGGCAATGAGTTCTCCCAATTTGGTGTGTCCCCCGGCTCCTTTAATGGGAGCGCCATCTCCCTGGACCACAATGATGTTGTCAGTGCCCGTGCCTGTGGCCTGGAGATGCAGGGGATCATCGGTGCTTCGAATATCCAGGTCCGCCATGGCCGCGCTTTTGCCTTCGGTGACACAGATGATGGCCCGGGTCATGGCCCGGGGGGACAATTTTCTGTTGGTCATGATAATGATATTGATGGTGCCGGGATCATAGTAAAACCCGGTGGATCGGGAAGCCCGTTGGGCATTAGAAGACACCCCGGCGGTGATAACAGCAGTGACGCGCATCTCTTTATACTTTTTTTCGGTCACCGTTAAATGGTCCATATTTGCCCCGGTCATGAGCAGGGCTGAGGTGGAAGGGTCTCTTTTAACGGTGGTGAGGATGCGGGCCGTCACCTTGTCCATGTCGGTTGTGTGAGCCATGTTCCATGCCGGAGGCGGCAGGTAATGGTTGGCCACCGTGGTAATGCCGGTTTTAAATCCTTCCAAGGTGGACAGCACTGCCTGGGGGGTCTTGAAATCAATGACCAGGGTTTTTTGTTTAAAATCGGCCAAGCGACTGGTGACCCTCTGACTCTCTTTTACCAGGTCAAGAGGTATGGGAATGGGCTCTGTTTTCAGTATCTCATCGGGAAAAACCTGGTTGTCCGGCTGGGAAAATTCTTCATTATAAATGGATGCTGCCAGCCACTGGACAAAATATCCCGTGTAGGAGGAGACGCGGCAGGTGAGTTCACAGGGAAAATAAAGGATGTTATGGTTTTTAACGGCGTCTACATCCTTCCATCCATCCTGGTCAAAGTACTTTTCTGCGGCTTTTTTATCGTCGCCGCATCCATAGATCAGCTGGGGATTGAATTGTTGCCATTGTTCCAGGGAGACCTCTGTGACCATGCCGTCTCCCGCCGGTGCCATGGGAATGCCGCCTGCCCGGATGACCAGCTGGTTTAAAAAAGCATCGGCTGTGGGCGTCATGACGGTGTCTCTTCCCATGAGGCGGAAGACCCGTTTTCGTTCCTTGCCTTTAAGTTTGTCAAGCTTGGCCGCAATGACGGCAAGATCGCCTTCAATGGCAGATAGAATCTCTTTTCCCTGGTGGGCTTTGTTAAAAATGTCGGCCAGGATTTCAATGTTTTTCATACCCTGGTCATAGGAGGTGATGTCCAGACACACCGTCTTGATGCCCAGTGTCTCCAGTTTATCTATGGTTTTTTGTTGAAAACTTGAGACAAATACCACATCGGGATGCAGTGCTTTGATTTTTTCAATATCCGGTGATGAAAATCCCCCCACAATGGGTTTGTCATTTTTCTGGCGGGGCAGGGCGCTGTGGTAGGTGACCCCGGCAAGGGCATCTGCTGCCCCCAAATTACAGATCACCTCGGTGGTGGAGGGAACAATGGACACCGCCCGTACAGGCGGAGCATCAAAGTGAATTTGTCTGCCTCGGGTATCTGTGATGTCAACATCTGCGGTTGCCCCGGTGACCATTATCAAAATCATGGCCATGGCCTTAAGCGCTGCCATGGAAAATTTCTTTTTCATCATCAAAATCCTCTTGCAGGGATGGGGAGGCCCCCATCCCTGGGTGGTATTCTTTTTAGCTCTTAATAGGTCAGCTTAACACCTGCATAGGCGGATACGCCAGCCGTGGCATAGCTAAAAGCCTCTTCATAGAATTCATCAAAGAGGTTATCCACACGACCAAACAGCTGGACATGGGGATTGATATTCCAGGAGGCGGCCAGGTTCACCAGTGTATAGGCATCCAGGGTGCCAACGGCATCTCCATTTTTGTCATTGGCATAGGGAGATGCTTTGCGTTCATCCACCCATTGAACGTCCAGGTTCAGGACTCCTTTTTCAAGAAATCCATAGCGGGTATTTAAAGAAACTTTGTTTTCTGGCCGGCGCACAAGGGTTTCTCCATCGGGATCTTCGGTGTCTGTATAGGTGTAGTTGAGCATGAATCCCAGTGTATCAAGGGGGTCCCATCCGGCAAAAACTTCAACGCCTTTGGTTTTGGTTTCACCATCTGCCTGGGTATAGGTCCAGGTGTTCATGTCAAAATCAATGCGATTGTCATAATCCGTGGCAAAATAGGTCAGACCCATGGTGGCCGCACCGTTGAAAAATTGTTGTTCAATCCCTGCATCCCAGCCGTTACTCTCTTCTGCATCAAGGTCATCATTACCATAGCTGGGATCATAGAGTTCATAAAGGGACGGGGCTCTGAAACCTGTGCCGTAACTGGCCTTGAGTGTTGTTCCGGTCTTGGCAATGCTGTAAGAAGGTGCCAGACGCCAGGTGGCCTTGTTTCCAAAGGTTTCATGGTCATCCAGTCTTACACCGGCAATGATGACCAGATTTTCCATGCCTATGAGCTGATCCTGAATCCAGTAACTTTTGGTGTCAACGCTCTTTTCTTTGAACTGTGAAGCATAGAGGCCAAATGATTCTGATTTCATGGTTTCATCAAGGTAGGAGGCTCCAATGGAGAGTACATGGAGATCAAAATTAAGATCTCCCTGCCATGTAAAAGTGTCGGTGTTCCCATCATAGGTGGACGTTTGTTCGCCATCTTCAAAATAATCTCTGTCCTGTTGGCTCATTTGCCAGGAGAGGTTGGAATCAAGGAAGTTATTGAAAAATTTGTTGTTGATATTAATTTTTCCAAATGTTTGTGTGGATTCAGTGTTGTCGTCCCCATCTTCGGCAAATCCCCCCCAGTTGTTGGCATCTGTATCCCCGTCGGAATCAATATATCGTGCCAGGGCGGTGATATTAAAGGTGTCTGTTATGTCCACGCCCACATTGCCTGAAAGTGTGGTGTTTTCATATCCGTCATCTTCGTTGGTGTTGTCTCCCCGGGGGATATCGTTGTTGTCATCATTGGCGATGGAGTAACCGTCGATTTGGGTTTTTGATGCAGACAGGGCAAAATTTACTTTTTCCGTAGCACCTGCCGCATTGGCCCCGGTTTTCCATGTGCCATAGGAGCCTGCTTCAAATTTCACCGAGGCGGAAGGGGCTTTTTTCCCCTTTTTGGTGATGATATTGATAACACCGGCGGTGGCATTGCTGCCGTACATGACGCTCATGGCCCCACGGATTACCTCAATTTGTTGAATATTATCCACGTTGATATTGCCAAGGTCTGCTCCCCTGTTGGGTCCGGAAACGTCATTTAGCATGATGCCGTCAATGAGGACCAGGGTGTTTTTGGAATCGGCCCCCCGGGTGAACACCGTTGTTGCGGTGCCGGGTCCACCGTTGGAAACCAGATCAATACCGGGAATGCCCCGGAGCAGGTCTGCAACACTATTTAGCTGTTTTGCCTGGATGTCTTCGGATGTAATGACAGTGACGCTGTTGCCACCGATTTTATCCATGGAAATTTCTGTTCGGGTGGCGGTTATCACCATTTCACCCATGTCTGTGGTGTTTTCATTGGCCAGTGCGGTTTGAGCCATGGAAAGAAGCAGGAACATTCCCGCCAGGTACAATAATCTTTTTTTCATTTTGTTGTCCCTTGAGGCTATTTCTGGAAAAGCATATACCAGGTTACGCTGAATTTTCATTGGTTTTGATGGTGTGGCAACGCTTGGATGGTTCATTTGTCCAAGGGGTGTCCAGCACTGCTGACGAATGAAAAGGCAGATAAGGTAGTATACTCATCTGACAGAAATAGCTTTAAAGCTTTTGCATAAAAATGCATATTAAAAGTGTGTTCAGGCTGGGGCGTTCAAATAAAAAAACCCCAACCGATGAGTTATCGATCAAGGGCTTCCCTTTTTGTCCTTATGATCTTTGATGGCTTCCGTTACCATGGCTTACCATCTTTATCAATCAGGCAGGTCTTCTGACTTAAGGATCTTCCTACTTGCCAGGCCTTCCCATGAATATTCACAGTGGCATTCTCTGACGTTCGTCCCCTTTTACAGCGGTGGGCCCGTTCCGGATTTTAACCGGATTCCCTTTTTACCCGTGAATTAATGACGGGTACCTGATTGGCCGATTAAAATATCAGCACTGTGGAGAAGTGTCAAATGCTTTTCCAGGCCCCATTAATTTTTTCAGGGCATATTGATGAATCGGGCTTGATCATAACGTCGGCCAGCTTGTGGTGGAATTTTAACACCAAAAAACAAGTGATATTATTCCAGGTGTTTACGATGGTTGATTTTTATCTCCAATATAATGGTCCATCTTATGATCAACCCCGATGAATCCAAGGTGTTTGTTCATAATTTTGTTCGGAACCAAAAAGATTCCCGTATTGCAGAATCTGTAGTATAGCTATTTCCATGAAAAAATACCCTTCCGTACCCCTGATTTTATTGTCAGGCATTTGCCTGGCCCAGCTTGGATTCATGCTTCTGGTGTATGTGTCAAATCAACAGCTTCTGGCTGCGCTGAAAGACATCCATGGAACGGGTTCAGGCTATATTGTCATTCCCGGCGGCAAAGCCATGACGTCCCTTGGGAATTTATCAGTAGCCTTTAACGGAGGGCTTTTTTTTACTTTTACTTTGGGGGCC
>JASFYZ010000117.1:0-4878 GCA_045046665.1 Desulfobacterium sp. | reverse complement strand
CTTTTTTAAAGATTTTTGAAAGCTTTTTTTCAACGGCATCCTTTATATCTCCCACGGGTCTTTCAGAACTAAGTTTCTGACGGATGGCCAGTGGTTTGAATGCCGGTTTTTTCTTGAGCACCATGGCCAGGGTGCCAGAAAGCCTGCTCAGGGAACAGACCAGGATATTCCCAGCCAGGGTGATTATCAGTATCCGGTACCACCAGGAGTTGTACATATTGAAAAGGTCGAACACATCAAAGAACCTGAAAAAAAACGCTCCGTAGGCGTTGATGTAATCCGCCGCATGTTGATTCTGGGGAATCAGAGTGCCGAAAATAGAGGTGAATGCCAGCATGGCAAGGGTTGCCACCGTGAGTTTGACGGATACAAAAAAATCCCAGACATGGCCAGCAGCACCACCGGGCCTTGAAATATTTCCCATGATTTCTCCTCTCCTATTGCTCTGGATGATCCGTGTAGTGGGTGATTAACTCCTCAACGGTCTGGTTTTTTCCTGCCATGGCCAGCGGATTGACATCTAATAGCTGTTTCCAGACCTTGATGGCCTCTTCTTTTTTATTGAGATCATTGACAAGAACGATCCCCTTGTTCATATAAGCCACTTCAAATTTCGAATCCATTGCCAGTGCTCGATCAAAGAATTTGATAGCCATTTCAGGCTGCTTGTTTCTTCGGTACATGACACCCAGATCACAGAGAATCAAAGGGGTTTCAGACCCCGTCTCAATGGCCTTGGAATAGCTGTTGATGGCCTTTTTATATTGATCTGTGTCAAAATAGATATTGCCAAGTTTTACCCAGGAGTCGGTGTCATTTGGATTTGCCTCAACCATGGATTCCAGTTGCACCGCCATTTTACCCAAATTCTTTCCTGGAGCCGATTCCATGCCCCCGGATGGACTGGTTTTAATAATGGTCATGGCAACCCCACCGGTAAAACCAACTGCAAGAATAATCAATGTGACAAGCACGGCAGATGTCCTGGTTAAAATAATTTGATTCTTTTCCCTCTTACCCATGGAGCACTCCCTCATCTTAAGATAAATTATTGTGATAACCGACCTCTATTGCCGAAAATCATTATTGGGTTTATATATATGAGTAAAATTACAAGAACCTTTCATTACCATTACATTTCAGTAATGTTTGCATCGCAGGTTGACAATTTTTCATTTGACTCCCACAATTAAGGAGCTGTGGAAATCCTATGATTCGATGGCGTTTGCCGCAAAGAAACTATTTTTAGAAACCTCTCTTGATAGGGATATGGAATGAAATTGTTGATTGTAGAGGATGACCATGAAATTGCTGGTTTTATTAAAAAAGGATTTACCCAGGAAGGGTTTGCCGTGGACCATGCAGCAGATGGCGAAGAGGGGTTGGCCCTGGCATTGATGGAACCATATGATGCGGCCATCATCGATCTGATGCTGCCTAAATTGAGTGGCATTTCCATCATAGAAACTTTGCGAAAACGGCATATCAATTTACCCGTTCTGATCCTGAGTGCCCGGCGTTCGCTGGATGATCGGGTGCGGGGTATTCAAAAAGGGGGGGATGATTACCTGGTCAAGCCCTTTGCTTTTTCTGAACTTTTGGTGAGAATACAGGCTTTGATCCGCAGGTCCAGCGGCATCACCGAGGCCTCTGGGCTCTGTGTGGGGGATCTTTCCCTGGATCTGTTGACCCGGAAGGTCGTAAGAGACGGAGTCTCCATTGATCTTCAGCCCCGGGAGTTTTCCTTGTTGGAATACATGATGCGGAATGTGGACCGACCCGTTTCCAAAACCATGATTTTGGAAAAAATCTGGGATTTCCATTTCGATCCCCAGACCAATGTGGTAGATGTTCTGGTGTGCAGACTCAGGAACAAGGTAGATAAAGGATTTTCCGATAAATTAATTCACACCATCCGCGGACTGGGCTATGTCTTTAAAACAGACGATGAATCTTAAAATCAGATCTAACGTATTAAGGAAGATCAGGTTTCCGCAAACCATTGGCGTAAAAGTAGCCTTTTGGTACGCTGGTTTCTTTGTTTTGAGCTCGTCTCTGCTGTTCCTTTTTGCCTATTATTACTTCTCTTCAATTCTGGTGAAGCAAGACCGTGGGGAGGTGATGATGGAACTTACGGAGATCTCTTCCATATATAAAATCGGGGGCATCCAGGCGATTGAAACCTTTCTCCAGGACAACGCCACCACCCGCAGGGCAAACCCGTTGTTTTTAAGGATTGCCACTGCCCAAAATAAAACCATCCATCTGTTTTCACCCGAACAGTGGGAGGATTTTGACATCTCCCTGCTGGAGAAAAAAAACTTTTGCAATACCGAGTGCAGCTATACCTGGGTTCAACTCTCCTCTAACAAAGGGAATTATGTGCTGGATATCAAATCCACCCCGCTGACCAAGGGACATTGGATCCAGTTGGGTATGAGCAGTCAGGCTCGGGAAAAGGTGCTCCGGCAGTTCCAAAGAATTTTTATGGTGGTGATGATCCCACTGTTCATCCTGGGGCTGGGTGGCGGCCTTTTTCTCTCCAGAAGAACGCTCCAACCTCTTCGTCATATGATCAATACGGTACGTTCCATCGATATCACAAAGGAGAGGACCACGTTGCCCCGCACCATGACCGGGGATGAACTTGATGAGCTGGCAGGCCTTTTTAACGCAATGCTCGATAATATTCACCGGCTGGTGGGGGGGATGAAAGATGCCCTGGACAACGTGGCCCACGATCTGAGGACCCCCATGACCCGACTCAGGAATTTTGCAGAGATGGCACTGCGTGAAAAAGAGGATGCCAACCTCTTGAGATCGGCCCTTGCAAAAGGGGTTGAAGAATCTGACAATATTCTTAGAATGCTCAACACCCTCATGGACATATCCGAGGCGGAAACAGGCTTTATGAACCTTAATATCAAACGGACAAACATTTCAAACATCATAACCAATATTGTTGATATGTATCAATTTGTCGCAGAAGAAAAAGGGGTGGACGTTCAGCTTGCGGTGGGAGATGAGCTGTGGGTGAATGTGGATGCCAGCCGCATCGGCCAGGTACTGGCAAACATTGTGGACAATGCCATCAAGTTCACCCCCGCAGGCGGAAGGATGACCCTGGAAGGCTTGGAGAGTAATACCCATGTGATCATCAAAGTGCGGGATACGGGTTCAGGCATCCCCCCCGAAGACGCTTCCCAAATTTGGCATCGACTCTATCGGGGAGATGCAAGCCGCAGTGAAAAAGGGCTTGGCCTGGGACTCAGCCTTGTCAAGGGAATCATCAACGCCCACAGCGGTCGCATCGAAGTAGAAAGCAATCCCGGAGGGGGATCGGTGTTTGTTATTTATCTATTGAAACATGGGGCCTCTGTGTCATGTAAGTGAGACAGAAGGAGTACGAGGGGTTTGACGTAGAATACACGCTGCCAGCCGGTACACAAATTGCTTTTATTCGATTGTTAAAACAGCCCGTTCAGCGCTGGACAATGCGCCTTCAAGGTAACCGCCCAAATGGTCTGCGGTTTCTGTGCCGGCAAAGTGAAAGGTGCCATCCCAGATGCTTATTTTTCCGCAAGGAGGCTGGTATTCGGGATGATTGTGGACAGCCCTCTGGTCATATTCAGTGGCTGTAAATGCTTCCCTTGCCCAATCCTGATAATAAATACTGACGGGCTGTCCGGCCCCCTGACCGTAAAGAAGGGAAAGCTGGGTGAGGATGGCCTGGATCATGTCATCTCTATTTTTACGCCGCAATGCCGGGATGCCGACAAACCCGGTCAACCCGCTGGGACTGTTCTCCTCACTGGATCCGTCATGAATCTCCCCCAGGGGGCCACACAGGCTGAACCCCTGGCCGGAAAGGTCGATCTTCCGCCAATCCGCCTTATCATACATGGCAAAGAATTTTGCCTGCCCTGCCATCCAGGTGCTTGATTTTAACATGGCCTGGGTAAGATTGTGGGACAAATCAGGTGTAAACAAAATGGAGCTTGCAGCAAGCCGGGGCGGCAACGCGAGAATGATTCTGGATGCCTTCAGCAGGCACTTGGGTTGCTGGTCATGACGTCCCACTATAACTTGAACACCATTATCCAGTCGTTGGATTTCGCAGACCGGGTGATTCAGCCGGATGACATCTTTGGGAATCCGGGCGCAAAGCCCATTGATAAGAGAGATCATCCCACCGATAAGCCGCCATCCAGGCGGATCCATTGGATAGCCTGCAATGGTTTCAACATGGCCATCCTTGGCCTGGAATCGGGCCAGGCCCGTTTCAAATTGGGGATATCCTTTAAGGCCCAGTGTCTGTATCAGCCCTTTTACCTTCGGGTTGATTCTGGGCCAATACCAGGATGGTCCCAGGTCGGCAAAAAAGCCTTGGTGTTCCGGGCTTAAAATTCTGCCCCCCACGCGGGAGCGGGCTTCAAGCAAAATAAAGGATTTTTTCTTTGCCGCCAGTAGAAAGGCAGCATAAATCCCGCTGAGGCCGCCCCCAATGATGATGGTATCAACTTTTTCCGTATGCATATCTACTTTGAGTCCTTCTCTTTTCTGATATTTATGAAATCGTCAGGTCCTTTTCAAAAAAGTTATGCGCTTGTAAAATTAAAAAATCAATATTTTATATCTAAAACCACATAAGTCGCAGGCCGGAAGCATACAGAATTTTTGCCATGAGTGCATTAAGATCTCGCGGGTGGATTTTGCCACCCAAAAAACGGATATATTGCAAAGTCCATTGGCAATAGGTTTTTTCTGTGCGGTAAACGTAATGGTGATATCGCAATACCTCGCGGAGTTGATCCATTAATTTTAAATTTGAAGCGGGTCTAAATTTTGATTGACTTTCCATGTTAAGGTGACTATATC
>JASFYZ010000116.1:0-11145 GCA_045046665.1 Desulfobacterium sp. | reverse complement strand
AACTCAAAGAAACAGTCACTATTACTCGTGTGATGCATCTTGCTCTTATGCCAAAATCAATTGTTATCTTTGCTCAGGTTAATAAGTTTGCGTTCCTTAGCCCGTTTTATTTAAATTTAAAGCCCCCTTTTCTCTAAATTTTTATTTCTGCTGTTGATACTTTATTTTGGGAGTAATTACGGGGGAATCGGCCACGACAAAGAACAGAATCCCCCACAATTAAAGCTTTTTGGTTGACAGTCTGATGGTCTAAGGGTATTTGACTTGTTGGCATATGCCAATTTAACTCAATAATTATTCAGGAGGAAGAATGTCAGCATTACCCGAACTTATAGCCCAGGCATGGAAAGAGCACCAGGGCCCTATTATTCTCACCACAGTTGGTGAGGATGGGGTTCCCAATTCAATATATGCAACTTGTGTCAGCCTTTACGGCGATGATACCATTGTGGTTGCAGATAACTATTTCGACAAGACAAAAAAAAACATCCTTGCGGGATGCAAGGCCACTCTTCTCTTTATCACCAAGGAGAACAAATCCTTTCAGCTCAAAGGTTCTTTTGATTACCTGACCAGCGGTGACATCTATGATGACATGAAAAAATGGAACCCATCCAAACATCCAGGCCATGCCGCAGCTGCATTGAAAATTGAATCTGCCTATTCTGGAGCAGAAAAACTTCTATAAAACCGGCATCTATTTATGGGAATTAATCGGCTCATGATAATAAAGATCTTGCCTTCTGTCTTTCAGGTAAAAGAGTTTACTCTTGTTTGTACGTTTTTTTACCAGGGAGGCAAGATCCAGGTCGTGATAAAGGATGGCGTCTTTGTCATCAACGCACACCTTGAGCAGTTGAGCCGTAGCCGGATCCCATATGCCCATGCCTGACCCATACACCCTGGTGTCGTCTTGACCCAGGTGATTGCATGCGGCAACATAGAGGGTATTGTCATAGGCCCTTGCTCCAAGATATCGGTTCCAGACGGCGATGCGCCGCTCCCCTCCCAGGGGGGAGGCGTGGGGGGAAAAGAGAATCTGGGCACCCTTCAGAGAATAAACAGCAGCGATTTCAGGAAAATGCATGTCATAACAGATGCCGACGGCAAAGGTCACCCCGTTGCCATCGGCATCTGTTGCATGGAAAACCGGAAGGGCGTTACCTTTGGAGAAAAGAACTCTTTCGTTGCTGCCCGGGTGGGTCTTTCTGTAGGTTTCCACCCTGCCGTCGGGAAAGGCCACGATCTGGGAGATGTAGAGCTGATCTTCCACTTTTTCGATGAGCCCGGCAAGGATAATGATCTGGAGGGTTTGGGAAAACGTTGAGATCAGGGTGGATGACTTTCCGGGAATGGTTTCAGCCAGGGGAAGGGGATGCTTCCTTTCATATCCTGTGATGGACAGTTCCGGAAAGCAGATAATTTCAGCCCTGTTTTGGGCGGCCCTTGTTGCGAAGGTCTCTATCTTTTCCAAGTTTTTTTCTTTGCCCCGGGTTGCGTCCATCTGGACAAGGGCGATCCTGAAGCGTTCCATCTCAAATGCATGGGCGTTGGGGCTGTTCTGTCCGGGTAGGACCAATGCAATGGCAAGCAAAAAATAGAGGCGCATTAATGTTTTCATAAAAAATTTCCAGGTCAGTCGTGACTTTACAAATAGCGTCTGCCAACTCTTCAGCCTTGAGCCTTTTTGGGGAGATAAGTTGCCCATTTGTGCGATAGGGGACACGCCTCCCTTGTCCCCGCCTCCCTTAAAAACACAAGCCCTTATCTATATGTTTCAAAAATTTCTTGAAGTATCTGGTTTCCCGGACAAAGCTCCTCTTGTGTCAACGCATTCAGGGGTTTGTCCGTTGTCTCGATAATATCATGGGTGTCCTTCAGGGTCTCGTTGATATGAAGGATTCCCGTAAGGATCTGCCTCTTTTCCCGGTGGTCCTCAAGCGCATTAATGGCAGAGCGTCTTTTAGTGACATCAAAGGAGTTGTCGCTTTTGTGGATCTGAATGACGGTGCCGTCATGCAGGGCCACGGACTGGGTTGTCCCTTCCTCATAGCGCGTGGTGATTTCCTGTCTTTCGGGGATGAGATCAAAGGCACCTGAGGCCTCCATATGGTCACGGGCCCAGTGGTAACTCTTGGTGGAACTTTCGGTATTGTTAAAGGTAACGCAGGGGGAAATCACATCCACAAGGGCAAATCCCTTGTGCAACATGGCCGCCTTTAAAAGCGGGACCAATTGTTCTTTGTCCCCTGAAAATCCCCTGGCCACAAAACCGGCCCCCAACTGAACCGCCATTTCGCAAAGATCAATGGCTTCAAATGGATTTGGCCGTCCTTTTTTGCTGGCGGATCCCTTGTCCGCAGTTGCCGAATCCTGGCCCTTGGTGAGACCGTAGCAGCCGTTGTTCATGACGATATAAACCATGTTCAGATTTCGCCGAACAAGGTGTACAAATTGCCCCATGCCGATGGAGGCAGTATCTCCGTCACCAGAAACACCAATGTACAACAGGTCCTTATTGGCCATGTTGGCACCGGTGGCAATGGAGGGCATGCGGCCGTGAACCGAGTTGAACCCGTGGGATTTGTTAAGGAAATAGGCTGGCGTCTTGGAGGAACACCCGATCCCGGACAGCTTGGCCACCCGGTGGGGTTCAATGGAAAGCTCAAAACAGGCCTGGATAATGCCATTGGTAACGGAATCATGCCCACAACCGGCACACAGGGTGGAGTCTAAGCCTTCATAATAACTTCGGGTATACCCCAGATCGTTTTTCGGCAGGCCGGGATGACGGAACACAGGTTTGCGGGAGTTCATGCGGCACCTCCTTTTTGGGGCAGCGTCTTTTCCAATAGCGCTTCAATGGACTGGCAAATATATCTTGCATCAATGGGCGTCCCATCGATATGGGTGATGGGCGTAAGTTTATCTGGAACAAAACTTAGTTCATTCATCAAAAGGGTGCGCATCTGACCGTCCCGGTTCTGTTCGATCACAAAGATCTTCTCGTGCCGGTCAATAAAGTCGCTGACCTCATTCTGGAAGGGAAATCCTCTCAAGCGCATGGTGTCCAGAGCAAGACCTTTTTTATCAAGCATCTCCACAGCCTCATAGGTAGCCTGTGTACTGGTGCCGTAAAAAATCAAGCCGATGGCAGAGGTCTTATCATGTGTTTTAATATGGGGCCCAGGCACAAGGGTTTTAGCGGTCTGCCATTTTTTTAACAACCGCTGCATGCAGCGTTTATAGGTATCATTGTCTTCGGTATAACCGGCATATGGATCATGGGAAGATCCCCGGGTAAAGAAGGCACCCTTTGAAGGATGGGTTCCCGGGTATGTCCGGTAGCAGATGCCGTCGCCGTCTATGTCCAGGTACCTGCCCCAATCCTGGGTCAGGTTTTCCAGCTGTTCTCGGTCAAGTACTTTTCCCCGGCGATATTGGCGACTGTCATCCCACTCCATGGGCAGGCAGACATGATCATTCATACCCAGATCCAGATCACTCATGAGGATCACCGGGGTCTGGAGTGTTTCCGCCAGGTCAAAGCTGTCTGCGGCCATCTCGAAACATTCTGTTGGGCTGCAGGGAAACAGCAGCACATGTTTGGTATCACCGTGGGAGGCATAGGCACAGGCCAGGATGTCTGACTGCTGGGTCCGTGTGGGCATGCCCGTACTTGGACCGGCCCGCTGGACATTCACCAGAACCACGGGAATCTCTGCGAAATAAGCCAGGCCCAAAAGTTCGCTCATCAGCGAAACCCCTGGCCCTGAAGTGGCGGTAAAGGACCGAACTCCGTTCCAGGAAGCACCCAAGGCAATCCCCAGGGCAGACAGTTCATCTTCTGCCTGGATAATGGCGGACTTTCTTTTTCCGGATTCATCCAGCCGGTATTGACGGGTAAATTTGTCAAAGGCTTCGATCACCGAGGTGGACGGGGTGATGGGATACCATCCGGCAACGGTTGCACCACCGTAAAGTGCCCCCAGGGCTGTGGCGCTGTTGCCGTCCATCAGGATGTGGGTGTCAAGTTTATTGCTGCGCTTTACCGAAAGATTACAGACATCTTTAAAATGGGTTGATGCATAGTTAAATCCCAATTCCAGGCAACGGATATTGGGTTTTGCCAGTTTGGGTTTTTTGCTGAACTGTTTTGTGATGGAATCGGTGAGAACAGAAAAATCCATATCCAAGAGAAAGGCAATTGCCCCCACATAGAGGATATTTTTAAGCAGGGGCCGGAGCTTGGGATTTTCTATTTCCCGGTTGCAGATATCGGTTAAAGGAATTCCGATGGGGGTGATATCACTTCTGTTGAAATGTTCAGACAAGGTCCTTGTGGAATCATACAAAAAATATCCGCCAGGCAGCAGATCGTCGTAATCCTTTTCAAGGGTCTGGCCGTTGATGGCAACAATGAAATCATACCCGCCCCGGCGCCCAAGGTAGCCTTGTTCACTGACCCTGACCTCATACCAGGTCGGCAGGCCTTGAATGTTGGACGGAAAAATATTTTTCGGGCTTACGGGGACGCCCAGCCTGAAGACCACCTTTGCAAAAAGGTTGTTTGCGCTGGCAGAACCGGATCCGTTCACATTGGCAAACCGGATAACAAAATCATTTACACTGGTCAGTTTCTTCATTGTTCTCCTGCCTTTGAAGGATTATAGGTGTATTTTTGCATGTCCCAGGCAGATGTGGGACATCTTTCCGCGCACAGTCCGCAATGAAGGCACAGATCTTCATCTTTTACCATCACCCTTCCGGTGGGAAGAAGATCGGAGACATAGAGGGGTTGGGACGTGTTTTTTGCCGGGACAAGAAGGCGGGACCTTAAATCCTGTTCATCACCGTTTTTAATAAAATTAATACAGGTTGTGGGGCAGACATCCACACAGGCATCACATTCGATACACTCCTCAACAGTGAAGACCGTCTGGATATCACAATTAAGGCAGCGCAGGGCTTCCTTAAATCCTATTTCTGGATTGAAGCCCAGCTCGACTTCCATGAGGCGGTCCTTGATGGATTTAACCGTTGGCACCATGGGAACATTCTGCCGGATCTCATCAGAGACTTGGCTGTGGTATATCCAGTCTCGGAGCCCCATTTTTTGGCCGGCACGTGTGGTAAAAGGCAGGGGCCTCTTGGTAAGGTCTTTTCCATTGCAGAACATATCAATGGAAATGGCTGCCTGGTGCCCGTGGGCCACTGCGGTAATCACATTCTTGGGACCAAAGGCGGCATCCCCGCCAAAAAAAACAGGGTCAAGATCAGACTGGAAGGTGGTTTCATCCACCCGGGGCATGCCTTTTTCATTAAAAGTAAGGCCGATATCCTTTTCAATCCATGGGAAGGCATTCTGCTGGCCCACGGCCAACAGGACCTCGTCACAGGGAATGAAAACAATTTCCGGGTCCGTTTTGTTGCCCTGCAATTGCTGAAAATTAATCCCTTTCAGGCGGTCTCCTTCCAGGATAAATTCAACTGGAGATAGGTGCTCTAAAATCGGGATATCCTCCCTGACGGCATCTTCAATCTCCCAGGGGGATGCTTTCATGGCGTCACGCGCCCCACGAATAATGACTTTCACATGTTTTCCACCAAGCCTTCGGGCGGTCCTACAGCAGTCCATGGCGGTATTCCCCCCACCGATCACCAGGGTAGTTTTACCAGTTTTTTGGGTATGCCCGTACTGGACACCTGCCAGCCATTCAATGCCGATGTGGACAAATGCTTTTGCAGCCTGCCTGCCTGGAAGGTCAAGATCTCTGCCCCTTGGGGCTCCGGTACCGACAAAGACGGCATCATACCCCTTGGTGAGAAATTCCTTCATGCTGGAGATATAGGTGTTTAAATGGGTAGTAACCCCCATGGAAAGGATGATGTTCACCTCTTCGTCCAGCACTTTTTTTGGCAGCCGGAACGAGGGCACCTGACTTCGAACAAACCCGCCCGCCTCAATCTGGTCATCATAAAGGTCAATGTTGTAGCCAAGGAGCAACAGATCCCTGGCCACTGTCAAAGAGGCTGGCCCCCCACCGATAAGGGCTATTTTTTTTCCGTTTTCCTCCATGGAAGGCCCGGGCAAAAGGTGTGAGATATCCCCTTTATTATCCGCACAAACCCGTTTAAGGCGGCAAATGGCAACGGCCTTCTCTTCCACCCGTCCCCTTCTGCAGGCGGGTTCGCAGGGCCTGTCACACACCCGTCCTAAAATCCCGGGAAAAACATTGGACTCCCAGTTGATCATATAGGCTTGGGCATATTTTTTTTCAGCAATAAGTCTGATGTATTCCGGTACCGGGGTATGGGCCGGACATGCAAACTGGCAATCAATTATGCGATGAAAATATTCAGGGTCATTAATATCAGTTGGCTTCAATCCTTTTCTCCCGCCGTTACTTAAGGACGGCAAATTCTATAACTTGAACGAAATAACTTGCCTTTTGGCCCATCTGCTGCGTTGCATCAAAGGCCTAATAGGGCCGAGCTATTAAACCTTTAATACGCCTTGTAGATGGGCCACCAGATTTTATAGATTGGTCTGCGCTATTTCTGTCCAGCTTATTTTATCTGCGGTCCTAAGGTGTTTAAATCAGTCAACAAATCTGGTGTCGGATTTCATGCTCTGGGCTTTGTCCTGGGTCTTTTCCAGCCAGCCTGTGGAGGTGACATCTTTGGTGTCGAATCCAGGTACATAGGGTTTGATATCAATGAGGGGAGTATTGTCAAGCACATCAATGTCCTGTATTTCCAATACATTGCCTTTCCGGGACATGAGCCGAACGATGGACAGGCCTATGGAGTTGGGACGCCTTGGTGCCCGGGTGGCAAACACCCCCCTTTGGGTTTTGTCAAGAAAAGGAGTGACCATGAGGTCGAATCCTTTTGACTTGTGGAAATGGTAAAGAAGGATAAGGTGGGAAAATCCGTCGATGTCTGCCAGGCCCTGTTCATAGGCCGGATCAATATGTATCTTTCCATTGATGCCTTTGGCCCCCGAGGGCTGAATGGGCATGCCTTCCCTATCTTTAAACGGTGTTTCAATGGTGCCTATGGGTAAAAATTCCATGTTAATCTCCAATTTTTTTTTCCTGTTTGATTCAGTTTTGATATAGATGAATCAAACGACAAAGTCCAGAATAATAAAAGAAAAGGAGTTAACTCATTTCCCGACAAATAAAAATCGATAAAAAGACTATATCCACATCTTAGTGCATCCTCAGATTCGACCAGTACAGCAGAAAGGCAATTTAAAATCATAAAATTTCAGAAGGGCTATCGGGTTCATTTTTTAGCCAAGGGGGGGGTATTATTATAAATTCCCTTAGCACTACAGCGACACTTCGTGATTTGCATAAGACACGGGCCATTTCACCTGTGATTAATGATGAGTCAACCCATAATAAATCAATTGATATTCGGTTTCAACTCAAAGTGTCGCTGTAGTGTTAGGAAGTCAGAGCAAATCAATTTACCTACAAATTCGGCTGAAAAACCGATATGTCTAAGTCTGAAAAACATAAACGGTAAATTGAAAACTTCTGACTCCCTTATTGCAAGATCTGGTGATTCTAAGAATTCAACAATCACCAGAATTTATTGAAAAATTTCCCCCTTGAATCCTAATTTCTCTTAGACATTAGAACTCTTTGAAATCATCATCCATAGGGATCATCTGTTCAGAGGTAACTTCCTTTGCCTTATAGATCATTGGTTTTTTTCCGCGGACCTTTCCATTATCAAAGAGGCAGGTTTTACCGAAGTTTCTTTGAGGTTGACCGATCGGGGCAATTTGCCATACCCTTCCCTTTTTTCTTTGGTATTTCCACCGACTAAAGAGATCATTTCAGCAATAATCGACTTCATCTGTTCGGCCTGCGCATTCATCTCTTCCGATGCGCTGGCAGACTCTTCCGCATTGGCTGCGGTTTGCTGAGTAACCTTATCCATTTCAGACACCACATTATTGACCTGCTCGATCCCGCTGGCCTGTTCATTAGAAGCTGTAGAGATCTCTGCAACCAGTTCTCCGATCTTGACCGCGCCGGTTATCACCTGCTCAAATGCGTCATTGGTTTTGGCCACAAGTTCCGAACCGGCACCAACCTTCTTCACAGTGCCTTCGATCAGATCCGCCGTACTCTTAGCTGCCACAGCCGCCCGCATGGCCAGGTTGCGAACCTCGTCGGCCACTACCGCAAATCCGGCTCCGGCTTCCCCAGCCCTGGCGGCCTCAACCGCCGCGTTCAGGGCCAGAAGGTTGGTCTGAAACGCGATTTCGTCGATAGTCTTGACGATCTTCTGAGTTTCTTCACTGGCTTTTGAAATTTCTCCCATCGAAGCGACGAGTTCAACCATGGCACCCTGGGCTTGAATCATATCGGTTGTTGATTCTTTGACGATATCGTTGGCCTGATTAGCGTTGTCCGCATTGGTTTTTGTCATGGATGACATTTCCTCCATAGAGGAAGATGTCTCCTCAAGGGATGCCGCCTGTTCGGAAGAGCCTTCCGCCAACTGCTGACTTGCCGAAGATAGCTGATGGGAAGCGGATGCCACTTCGTCGGAAGAGCTCCGCAGTCCCTCGATGGCTTGCTGAATCGGACCCGTAATGCTTTGCGGCAGCATAAGCGCCAGCCCCAGTCCCGTTAGCATACCTGCCAAGACAAATATCAAGATGGTCTTCTTGCCAGAAGAAGCACTTGTTTCAAACCCTTCCTGAGCGGAATCTGCAAGATTTGAGGATGCTTCAAAGCCACCTCGTGTAACCTTTTCGATTTCTTCAATCTGGTTGTCAATATGGTTGTCGTTGCTCATCCACTGTTTGAAATTTTTTAAATAGTCATCAGCACCCCCTTTGACTTCCGAGGTGGCGACCTTCAGGTTTTTGATTTTCGAGATATTTTCTTCAACCTTGTCGCCGTTCGTCTTGTATTTAAAGTAATAGAGGGCATTCAGTCTCGCATTCAGTACAAGCGTTTCAATGCTGTTGGCTTCCTGAAGGGCGTTAAAGCCCTTGTTAAGCACGGCCTGCATCTCAGCAGCCTTTTTTTCTATATCGTCCATATAAACCCCGGCACAGATGATCAGGCCCCACGGCTTAAAATATTTAGCATAGGTTGTTTTTGGAAAAATGGCATCACCCATGCCAGCCTTGGTCCAGTAGTATTCGGTCATGGACCGGCTATCGGCTATGGCGTTATTTACCACGTCCCGCATAAAAACCTTACCTGTTTTTTTATCTTTAATGGTGCCAAAATCCATGCCCTCGAGTTTCCGATTGGCACCATGAGAAACCAGGGTCAAATCCTCCCGAACAACGTAATAGTAGTTGGAGCCGTCAAAGTGCATATTGCGGAGGGCATCCAGCGCCTGTTCCTTACCGAATTTGGCATTGTAATAAAATCGCATCACGTCATAACCGATGTTGACAATATTGGTAATTCCCTTGAATGTATTATTTCTTAAGGCCTGGGTATTGGCCTGAAGAACGTTTGCACGCGTATCTGCCGCTATTTTTTGCGTCTCTTGATCCGAAATTTCGGCTATCTTTCCGCCGGTAGCCTGAAGATTCTTAAGCACCAGGGCATTTTCTTCTACGGCGTGCTTCATTTCCGCCGCTGCCTGCAAATAGTTCTCTTTCAGTCGGTGGAGCTTTTCGATCTCCGCACCCTGTTTGCTGTCCGACTTCTCCTTTAATTCCGGAAGCAAATTGCCAAATTCATCCAGGACTCCCACCAGTTTGTTATAGAATTGTTCATCATTGCGGTGGATGTAATTTTTCTCATGGCTCCGTGCTTCAAACAGTTTGGCCTCTACCGAGAGAGCCAATGAATTCACCTCGGCATCCTTAATGACCTTATTGAGACTCAAATAGCCTGTCACCCCTATCACCAGAGCAATCAAAAGAACCAACATGAAGCCGCCGGAAATTTTTGCCCGAACTCCAAAAATTGATAAGAACATCATCTTTACCTTTTCCCTCTCATTTTATGATTTAAATTTTATGAGTCATGAGCCTGTTGATTAAGTCGCGATTTTCATATTTCAGGCATCACTCCGGTCTATTAGGATGTGTGTTGACTCAGTTAGTTACTATATCTCGTGTCAACAAAATCGAACCAGACTGAAATCGCCTTTAAATCAACAGACTCATTAATTATAGGGGTTGATCATAATGTCGGCCACCTTGTGGTGAAATTTTAACAGTGAGAAATAAGTGCCGTTATTACGAGTGCATGTGATGGTTGAAAATCTATCTCCTGTTTTGTGGCCCATCTTATGATCAACCCCTAATTCTACTTTGTTAGGTGCCCAAATTTATCTAACAACTCTTGCAGTTTCACAGTAAAAATTCCCAAATAGGCACTGGGTTACAGTAAAATTCATGCGGCCATAGATAAGTTAACAAAGTAGAATTAATTGAAGCAATTGCCTGATGAATAAAGGTGAAAAAATTTATATCCTGCACTTAGGGAATCAGTCTATCTTGATATACCTGTTATAAACGTATTCATGTCACCAATCCTGAGACGGTTGGGATATAAGCGGTATTTTGAAATCGGCCAACTCCCTTATCTGCCGGTTTATCTTGACTTATTGCTCAAAAACCAAAGTCACTATTCCTTACACCCATGACTATTTTGTGTCAATAATGTTTCCTAACGTACAATCTGAAGGGAAAAAAATGATGTCTGCTGTTTGCAAAAACATTTCTAAGGAATAGAGATTAAATAGCCTGAACACTATTTGATGCTAACTCAGAGGAACAGTTACTATTACTCATGACGCATTTTGTTTTTATACCTGAAACAACTATTGTTGTTTTTGTTCAGGTTCATAAGTTTACGTTCCTAAGCAAAGGAAAAAAACAGAAGACTTGGTGCAGCGGATTCTTACATTTTCATGCTGGTGGATGGTGAAGAAGGTATTCTTACAATGGAAAAACTGGCATTAGAACGGTTAGAATGTCAGGTTGCATCAAAAACAAGCAGTGTTGAAGAGATTGGGGGGTGATCATAAGATGGGCCACTACACGGGAGAGAAATTAACACCCCTTGCAAACGTTTGGAATGATAATGCTATTTTTAAATTTTAAAATTCCACCACAAGGTGGCCGACGTTATGATCAACCCC
>JASFYZ010000115.1:0-4743 GCA_045046665.1 Desulfobacterium sp. | reverse complement strand
TTTATTTAGAATAAAAAATGGAAGAGATCTCTTTTTATACCCGCCATGGGGAGCTTCTTGTCATGGTCGCACTGGTTGCAATTCTCTTGGGTTTCATGGTAAAAGGGATAAACAAATTCTTTAGGAGACGTCAAAAATGAGTGCCGATTCAAAACAGACCATTTCAGCCATTTTAAACAAATTAGGTCAACTCAAGGAGTATCTTTGACGTCCCCATAAAGGAGAAGCGCCTCCGGGAACTGGAACATTTTATTGCCAGGCAAGATTTCTGGGATGATGCAGACAAGGCCACAAGCCTGTTAAAAGAGCGGACAACTCTGTCCAACTTGCTTTCAAACTGTCAACAAATTTCCGACGATATTGAAGAGGCCGACCTGCTGTTGGAGATGGCCCTGGAAGAATCGGACAAGGAGAGTGAGCAGGAGGTGGGACTTCTCTTGGCAACCCTTGAAAAGAAAATAAAGAAATTTTCCGTGGAAATTACCCTGAACCAGGAAGACGATGCAAGGGATGCCCTGGTCACCATCAATGCCGGTGCCGGCGGTACCGATTCCCAGGATTGGGCGGAAATGTTGTTCCGGATGTACACCCGGTGGATTGATAAAAAAGGGTATAAACTACAGATCATCGATTATCAACCCGGTGACGAAGCTGGCCTCAAAGGGGCCACCCTCCGTGTTTCCGGTGAAAACTGCTATGGATTCATGAAGGTGGAATCAGGGGTTCACCGACTGGTTCGCATCTCCCCCTTTAATTCCAACGGAAAACGGCACACCTCCTTTGCCTCTGTTTTTGTCTATCCTGAAATTAAGGATGAGATTGTCATCGACATCGAGGAAAGCGAAGTCAGAATTGATGTCTACCGTGCCAGCGGTGCCGGGGGGCAGCATGTGAACAAGACCAGTTCCGCCGTCCGTATTACCCATCTGGCCACCGGGGTTGTGGCCCAATGCCAGCAGGAATCCTCCCAGCACCGGAACAAGGAAATCGCCTTTAAAGTATTGAAATCCCGCCTCTATCAATTGGAAAAGGACAAACAGGACGAAAAAATGCAAAACCTTCATGATGGAAAGGACGACATTGCCTGGGGAAGCCAGATCCGCTCCTATGTGCTCCACCCCTATCGCATGATCAAGGACCATCGCATCGACCTTGAAATCGGGGATGTGGACAGGGTTCTGGACGGGGACCTGGACCCCTTTATCGAAGGGGTTTTGTTATCTTGATGCCTGTGGATCCCCTTGCGGTCATTGAACATTATTACCCCAGAGACTCAGCCTTGTACACGGTATTGGTGGATCACAGCCAGCAGGTGGCCGAAAAAAGTCTTGCCATTGCCCGGAATCTGCCCCATTTGGCCCCGGACCTGGAATTTATTGAGACCGCTGCCATGCTCCATGATATCGGGATTTTCATGACCCGGGCTGAATCCATCGGCTGTACAGGTGATTTCCCTTATATCTGCCACGGATATCTGGGGCGGCAGCTTTTAGATGACCAGGGAATCGATCCCGCCTTTGGCCTTGTGGCAGAACGGCACACCGGGGCCGGCATCACCCTTGCCAATATTCTCCAGGCGGACTTGCCCTTGCCCCAAAGAGACATGGTTCCCATTTCTCTTGAAGAGAAAATTATCTGCTGTGCAGACAAGTATTTTTCCAAAAGCCCGGCCAACAAAAACAAAAAAATGACAGCCCCGCTCATTCTCGAAGAACTGGCAAAAATCAATCCAAACCATGCCCAAAGGTTTGCAGGATGGGTGGAAGAGTTTCATCTTTGATGCGTTACTCATGATGCGTTAATTTATAGCGTATTGACTTTAGAGGTGGTTCCTGCCACGATATCCGGTATCTGTGACAAGCTGTCCGCAATCTGAAAACCGCCAATGATGCCCACTTGATCATTCCTGGGTCATAGATTTATTTCCCCCCTATACCTGTTTTTGCCATAGCTCGGTTTGCTCAAAATCTAAGGATATATTTTTATGGGACTTAAACAATTTCACTTTAAAACACTGCAAGTCAGACTTCTCGTGCTGTTATTGTTCCCGGTCTTTCTCATTATATTTTCCGGGGGGGTCGTGAGTTTTTTATATACCCGTAATGTCATCCTTGACCAGTGGAATGATTCAGCGGTGTTAAAACTTCAGCGGGCCGCACACTACATTGAAATGCGTCTTTTAAAACCCATTGAATTAATGGAAATGCTGTTTCAGCTTTCCAGCAAAAAGAACATCCCCATCTCCCCTGACTCAATTGTGGAACATATAAAAACCCTGGAAGGGGTTATACAGGCTGAGTTCAAAGATACCTCTGGAATGGATCATGTTTCAATGTCAAAAAATTCAATGTCAAAAAATTCAATGATGGCCCAGAATGGCATGGCCCATTTCAGGCACAGCCGGATATCAAAGATTTCCGACCCTGAATATGACACCGATGCCGGGCATGAAACGGTCTCCCTTGTTTTAAGCTTAATCGATGTAAATGGTCGTGAAAATGGCCAGATCGAGATTAAGATGAGCTTTCATTATCTGCTCAAGGACATCATTAAGCTGGGCTGGTGGCAGAGTGATATGGCCTGTATTGTGGACCAGAAGGGAAAATATATGGCCCACACCAATATGACAATGAAGGGGCGGCATTACCTGGGCGGTGAAAATGATCCGCTGGAATTGACAATTTTAAAAACAATGGAGACCACGCCCTTTGGCACCATTCGATCGGGCGGTCACCCTCCGAAAATGGTGGCAGGATTTTATAAACTTGAACAAATTCCCTGGACCATCATTCTTTTTGCAAAGGGGAAAAATATATTAAAACCCATTACAAATTTTAGGAATGCGTTTGCCCTTGGCAGTGCCTTCTTAATTGTTGTTGTCCTTATTCTCATCAGGCACCATGTTAGTAAAATCGTTTATCAAATAAAAACCCTGTCAGAAAATGCCCGGCAAGTTGCCGGTGGCAAGTATGGTTCACCCGTTAACGTGAACAGCCGGGATGAAATTGGTCAATTGGTGGAAAACTACAATGATATGGTAAAGGGACTCATAGAACGCGATTTTATCCGGGACTCCTTTGGTCGGTATGTGGACCCGAAGTTTGCAAAATATCTGTTAAAACATCCAGATGCTGGAGATTTGGGGGGAAAAAGGAGGGAAGTCGTTATGATGATGTCTGATATCAGGGGGTTCACAGCGCTTTCAGAAACCCTAAGCCCAGAAATTATCATCCGGATTCTAAACCAGTATTTCTCCCACATGATCAAAATTATTCAGGAACATAATGGGATAATTGTGGATTTTTTCGGGGATGCAATCCTTGTTTTCTTTGAGCCGCTTTCAGGGGCCACCGCAGATACGGCCCTGTGTTGTATCCAATGTGCCTCCCGGATGCAGTCTGAGATGAAAGCATTTAATAATAAGATGCAAAAACAGGAACTACCGGGACTTGGTATGGGCATCGGTATCAACGCCGGCCAGGTGATTGTCGGGAACATCGGATCTGATACCCGGGCCAAATATGGGGTTGTTGGATCTGCCGTGAATATTACCAGCCGAATCCAGGCAAAGGCAGAGAAACAAGAGATCGTTGTATCAGAATCCGTTTATCAATACACAAAGGATCTTGTCCATATCAAAAAAACGTTTTCAGCAAAGTTAAAAGGGGTGGATGAACCCATGCTGCTCAGGATAATCGAAAATATAATTGGTTAATTCTTAATCAACTCGTCCATACGGATGTCCAAAAATTGGACATGTTAAGAAATTTCATTCAAGGCAACGAAAACACTGGAACAAAAATATTTCGTATAAGCATATGAAATCAATTGGTTTTGCCGGAACAGTCCACTAAATTTTTTATTCATAATAATTTGGCACAGCTTGTGCAAATTCTGATTTTCCGAACGGTTTTTTAAGGAATAATGGGCGATGGGTTTCACACACAAATTTTGTAATTGCCAAGGTGCGGTAAAAAGGAATTAAAATGAAACAGTTCGTTATTCTATCAGTTTTTTTGTGTTTTGGACTCCTGGCATTTTCACCCAGATCTTTTGCCGGTCATGTACGACCTGTGGAAAACCTGGGAACTCAATAAAACAAACAACATATAAAGAAAGGAATTTACCCATGAACTCAATTTTAAAATCCATTATTACCCTTATTTTTGCCGCATTGATTTTGACCGGTGCTGCCTTTGCCGGTGATGCCTTTGCCGGTGATGCCTTTGCAGGTGATGACATGAAAGGCCATGATATGTCTTCATCAGACAAAATGGGAGACCTTTTCCATGAATCCGTGGTGGATGGGTTTATGCTCTCCTATTACATTATGGATCTTCGTGATCAGAAAAACGCTGAAAAAAAAGATATGGATAAGCCCCATCACATCATGCTTTATATAATGGATAAAGATCATAAACCCGTTCTTGAGGGAAAGGTCGGATTCATGATCAAAAAAGGTGATACGGCACCTCCCCAGAAAGCCATGGCCATGTATATGAGCAAAGGATTTGGTATTACGGCTGATATGAAACAAAAAGGAGTCTACTCCATCACCGCCAAGGCATTGTTAGGAGATACCAAACTCGTGGACAGCTTTGCCCATGAGATGAAGTAGTTTACACCCTCTGTAAATAACGGGTGGGGGAGAAGAGAAATTTCCCCCATCCATTATTTGCAAAATAGGGATTTCCCCCAACTTTTCCACGGAAAGGAGGATAAGAATGAACGAGTCTGTGAAAC
>JASFYZ010000114.1:0-3758 GCA_045046665.1 Desulfobacterium sp. | reverse complement strand
AAGGGGGACTCATTTAATTGTTCAATCAATACTTTTTTAAATTCATCGGCAATTTCCGGGATCATAATTCTTCTATCCTATTTAATAGCAAGCATGGCAGCAAAATTAAACCATTTGAGCCAGGTATCCATTTTTTTAAATCCAGCTTGAGCCAGCCGATCCTGGTGAGATTTTAACGTATCCGGCACCAGCACATCCTCCAGGGCATCCCGTTTCTGGCTGATCTCAAGATCAGAATAACCGTTTTCCCGTTTGAATTTTTTGTAAAAATGCTGTTGAAGAGAGTCAACTTCAGCGGTATTATGGATTATTTTTTCGGTGAGAAGCAAAAGCCCACCGGGTTTAAGCCCTTGGTAAATGGATTGAATGACCGCATCTCTTTTATCCGGTGGAATAAACTGGAGAGTCAGGTTGAGCACCACCACCGAGGCATTGGTAATGGAAATATTTTCCACACAATCACACACCAATGAGAGGGAAGAGTTAAAATTTTCCCCCGTTAATCGCTGGTTATACTGGTCCAGCATAGGTTGAGAACTGTCCACGGCCACCATGGTAAAGGCAGTATCTTTCATCCTGCAATGGAGTTGCATTCCAAAATTACCGTGGGAGCACCCCAGATCATAGATCCGGGTCCCTTGTTGATAAAACCTTGCTGCCAATTGTGCCTGGCGATGGACACACTCTTTATATAGAGGTACGGAGCGTGTTATCATATCATCAAACACATGAACCACGCTCTCATTGAACTCAAAGGCGGGGACCGGGTCTTTTTTTTCTTTAAAAAATGTGTCTTTTTTCATCTTTTTTTACCATGAATCCGCTCCTTCGGGTCTATTATCACTTTCAAACCCTAAGGCTGCATGTCGTGTTTTATATGTTTCGGGAATGATCACACCCTATGGATGGGATCATGCATTATTAACGCTTTTTATTCATATCAACCAGGGAGGCACCATACATTATCTGGATCATTTAGTTAAGCGCTTTTTAACGACATTAGTTAAGCGCTTTTTAACGACAATAGCTGGGTGAAGTCCGTTGAAATTGTAGCGTTGAGGATACAAGCTTATCCAATCCGGATCATGCGCAGGGCGTCCAACCTGAGCCTGGCCGTTGAAAGTGCTTTATCAAGAGTTTGAAGAGCGGTGCGGGCCATGTCAACCTCATGCTCATCCACGGCGGGGTTCTTCTGCTGCAGCCAGGTCAGCCGATCCACCTCTTTTCCCAATGTCTGGGTCATCTCTTTCCGGGCCTTTGCAATGATTCCCTTTGAGTGCTTTTCAGCCATGTCAGCAGATGCCCGGATCATCCCTGGCAGCAACACCTCTTTTATTTCCGGATATTCCCGTAAAAAACCGCCGTCTCCATCCATGAGCCTCTTGTGGAAATCAGCCTGGGAGCAATCAGCTGTTATTTCATCAAACTGATGATTCACCACCACCCGGATGGGGGTGATCGGTAAAAATCTGTCCATGTGAAGATGACCCGGGACCACACATTCCAACAGATAAATTGTCTCCAAAAGCAACTGGAACTCACCCTCTTCCCGGCACTGGGCAAAGGCACAATTGCCCTGCTCCGTACCCAGCAGCAATTCCATGACCCCATGGACCAGGGGGTGATCCCAGGTGACGAAATCCATCTCCCCCCGGGTGACGGCAATGTTCCTGTCAAAAGTAATGGTCATGCCCTCTTGCTTTAAGGGCGGTACAGGAAAGGAGGGATGGGCCATGTCAAAGGTGATGGTGTGGGTCCGTGGCATGAGTTCATCATGGAAGACATTGAAAATATCAAACAGAGATAAAACAAACATTTCCAGGGTGGTATCGTTATCTTCGGCAACAATGGACTTTATAAGGGCCTTGGCCGGTTGGGAGCGAAAGGAATTCAGCTCCAGGAGTCGATCCCTTCCCCGGGCCAGGGAGCCCTGAATATTCTGGGTGTGGGTCCGGGTCTCTTTGATGAAGTGCTCAAGAGCTGTCCGGTCCAGGGAGTGCCCCTGATCACAGGCATTGCAAAGAAGGCTCAGCCTGGACTTAAATGGATCATGGATTTGATAAAGCCCACTGACATGTCCTTCAAATATGCCGGTACCCTCCTTGTACCACCGGGCCAGGACCTCCTGGGAACTGTCTTTTAGAAAAGGGACATGGATTTCAATGTCCCGGGTCTGACCAATACGGTCCAGCCGTCCAATACGTTGCTCCAAAAGCTCTGGATTGTGGGGAAGATCAAGTAATACCAGGTGATGGCAAAATTGAAAATTTCGACCCTCGGAGCCGATCTCGGAACAGATCATGAGCCGTGCCCCCCCTTTTTCCGAAAACCAGGCTGCACTGCGATCCCGCTGCAAAAGGGTCATGGATTCATCAAACTGGGTGAATTTAAGGGTCATCTCTTCCCGAAGGGCTCTGCCAATGGCCAGGGCACGATCCTTTGTGCTGCAGATCACAAGAATTTTTTCAGTTTGAAACCGTTTTAACAGCTGGACCAGGCATGTTACCTCGTCATGGGGCTCGGAAAGGGGGTGGAGCTGTCCTTTCCTACAGGGAAACCCCTTAATCACCGCCCGGGTATTCCTGAATATTGACCGACCCGGTCCATGGCAATCCAACACCACCCCAAGGGCGTTGTCCGGCACCCCGCCCGTCTCCATCTGTTTTTCAAGACGACTGTTTACATCCTTAACGGTATCCTCATAGGCGGCAGCTTCCTTTTGATAGGCAGTAAGGGTGGTGTATCTATGGGGGTCCAGAAGTTTTAAATGGGCAAAGTGACGCTCAATGCCCAATTGTTCCGGGGTGGCAGTGAGGAGCATCATACCAGCGGCGCCATGACCAATGCACTGTAAAAAATCATGAATTTCACCATGGGGATTCACATGGTGAGCTTCGTCCACCACCACCATGTCCCACCCGGCATCCATGGCGTGGCGCTTTAAGGTAGAATTAACATTCATTGGATCCATGGGGCAGATAAAAAGCTGGTCCTCCAGGAAAAGGTTCCCCTGTTTTTTCATGGATGCCAGGAACTCATCATTTACAATGCAAAAAGAGAGATTAAACCGCCGGTACATCTCCACAAACCATTGGTGCACCAGGGAGTCGGGCACCAGGATCAGCACCCGGGAAATTCGCTCACTCAACAAAAGGCGATGCATTATCAAGCAAGCTTCTATGGTCTTTCCAAGGCCTGTTTCATCGGCCAGTAAAATACGGGGAAAATAGCGTGATGAGACCTCCCCTGCAATGTAAAACTGGTGGGGAATCAATTCCACTCGTCCCCCCAGAAACCCCATAACGCTGGAACTGCGGTATCGGTGCTGGAGGGTTCTGGCCTGTAACCTCAAATCAAAGGTGGAGGTGGAATCAAACAGTCCCGCAGTCAGCCGTTCTTTGGGGCTGGAAAAGGACATGGTGTCAGAGAGCATCTCTTCACAGATGACACGGCCCTGGCCATGGTAATGAAACAGTCCATCCACGGTCTCCACAGATGACACGGTAAGGGTGGTGTTATCCATTAAAGTGACAAGATCCCCTGGAGAGAATGCAGCCCTTTCAAGGGGGGCACTTTCCATGGAATAGTGCCGAACCACACCGCTTGCCCGGAACTTTATACAGACCCTTCTACCATTATTTTCCACGGTACTGAGCGCCCCTAAGCCCAGTTCCGGCTCCATGCGACTGATCCACCGTTGACCTTTTTTAAATAACACCTTTCCCCCTGTGTTTCTTAAATAAAAAAAATAGAACTTA
>JASFYZ010000113.1:0-7458 GCA_045046665.1 Desulfobacterium sp. | reverse complement strand
TCCAGGAATATCCGGGCAATTGCCGAAAGTGCCTGGAGATGGAAATTTCTTTTATCCCTTGATCCAATGAGAACAAAGGCGGCATAGACAAGGGGCTGGGAAGATGAAAACTCAATCCCCTTTTTGCACCGAGCCAGGAGAACAGAGAACTTTTCCTGTCCGTCTATGATCACATGGGGCACAGCAAGTCCGGGGGCAAGAACCGTGGTCATCTCATCCTCCCGTTTGGTCAGCAGATGGAAAAGTTCGTCATCAGATACCCCTAAAGAGGCAGACATGGCTTTGGCTGCCAATTTGAAAAAGGCATGCTTGTCAGTCTGTTCTTTTAGATCCATGACCTGGCTTTTGCCCACAAGAAGATCAAATCGGTCTGGCTGGGTTGTCACATTGGATGTAATTGGTTGCCTGATCGCCTTTTCAACCGGTGGTTCATCTTTAAGTTCTCTTGGAGTTGCCTTTTCCACCATCTGGAGCATGGCTTCTTTCAGGTTGACATCAAATCTTAATGCCAGTTCCGTTATAGAATTTTTCGAACCCAGAACTGTGACCAGATCTCCTGCTTCCAGCCTTGTAAATCCATGGGGCACGAACAGGACCCCCCTTCTCCGGACGGACATGATAATCAGATCAAACGGAAGACGAAGATCCCTCAAGGCAAGGCCGGACAGGTTCGGATTCTGAATTCTCAGGTCCACTACATTTCTTTCTTTGTGCATCCCCATGAGAAGGGATGCAGCAGCCGGGGATCGGACAAAATGATCCAGGAGCCCCACAATTGCCGTGGATGGATCAACTATCAGGACTCCCAGAGACTGAAATCTGGCTGTATTAAACCTGTTGTTTATCCTTGCAATCAGGGTCTGGTTGCCAAAATTTTCATAGGCGATCTCACAGATCTTGTAATTATGTTCATCCGAAAGCATGGTAACAATGGCCCCAACCTTGTGGCATTTGATCCGTTCCAGTTCATTCCGGGTGATACTTGAAAGATGATGCACCTCTATATCTTCAAAATTTTTTGCCGGAACGGCCTGTCCATTCATGGCCAGCTTTACTTCCCAGCCCTGGGAAATAAGGGACAGGGCCAGTGCCGATGCCTGGCCGTCCGCTCCGAAGATTACCGCTTTTTTCCCCCCGGCAAATAGATCTCCTTCAGACTTTGGATGATCTTCCTTCATCAGTTTGATGACAAACTTGAACAGGGGTGGTCCCACAAGCTGGTTCAGGATGATGACAGAAATAATGATGGTGGCAAAGGGATTGCCAAAGGCGGGGAACTCCACCACCACCTCTTTTGCAAGACCCAAACCCACGCCTGCCTGGGTAATATAGGCCATCCAACTCACCGAATTGACTCTGGCTGGATTTCCGGCAAGGGTCCCCCCGACAAAAGACCCGAGGAAAACAGCTGTTATCCGTACCAGGAAAAGAACAACGGCCACCTGCCATGTGGCTGCCAGCACATCCAGGGATAGCGAAGCCCCGGTGAGGGTAAAAAAGGAGATATAAACAACAGGGCCGATATCATAAAGAATTTTTAAAAATTCAGTCCTGAACTGTGATGTATTGGACATGAAAAAACCGGCCACCATACAGATTAACAAGGGTTCAAACAGGATTTCCACAAGAAATCGGTCATGGGTATACTGCCGGATGCCTGCGGACAAGACAAAGACAATATAACCTGTTGCCAGGATGAAAGTTGTTTTTAAAAAAAGTCGCACCGGCAGGAGCATTATCCCTAAAAGGATCTTGGACACGACAAAGCCCAAGAGCAGTGAACCACACAGTTCAAGGAGAAGGAGGACAACAAAACCAAGATTGAGCCGAAGTCCTGTAAGCAGTGCATCTGCAATCGAAGAATTGGCAGAGAACAGCACAATGACGACTACGTCCATGATAACGGTGACTCCGAGAGCCGTCTGAGTGAATGGACCTTTGGCGCGAAGTTCGTTCACAATGGCGATGGCAGACGAAGGTGACCGGGCCACGAGAATGGCACCTGCCAGGATAGCCACAGCCGTCTTTGCAGCCGGTGGCATTGTGGCCATAAAGGGGATATGGGCTGAAATCAAATAAAAGGTGATTGCGACAAGGCTAAATGTAGCGCTTACCAGCCCCACCGTAATCCATGCAATGCTTTGCAATTTGCTTCGCAATTCTTTCAGATAAAGTTCAGCGCCTGCAGCAAAGGCGATGAACCCCAAAGAAATTTCATCCACAAATCCGAGACTCTCAACAGCCTCTTTTGTGATCATGTCCAACACGTATGGGCCAGCTATGACCCCGGTGAGCAAAAACACGCTGATCAGGGGAAGACCCGTTTGCTTCAGGCTTGTCCCCATTTGTTTTGATGCCATGGCAATCAGTGTAAACCCGGCGATAAATACCAAAAAATCCATGAATTATCCTAAATTGGCAGGTTGAGTCCTTATCAATCGGCCTTTAGGCCGTAAAACTGGGATATAAGCCCTTGATTTAGCGTTCCTTTCTTGACTGATTCAGGTATAACATGACGCCCAACACCAACAAAAAAAAAGCAGATGAACCAGTGGGCTATGGGGTCGGGCCACAGTGGCTATGGGGTCGGGCCACAGTAACATGTTAATTTAAAATGAGATACGTTCTTTTTTTGGCTATATTCTACTCTTAAAATGGTATTTTGGTCCTTAAAAATACCATTTTAAGAGAAAAACCATGTCATGACCAGACAAAGATATTCGAGTATTCTAAAGATTTTAAACCATATGAGGTCTGCGCCTCACGAAGCTGGAAGCTCCCGGAATCTGTAGACTCAACAGATCTGCCCCGAACATTATGATTTAAGCTCTCCTTGACCGATTGTAAGAATTCTTTATCACCCACAGCTACGCTTTGTGTCCAATGGCTTTCACGTTTTAAACGGTCATTTTCCAAAGCCTCATTAATCCATTTCTGATGAGATTCCTTCATGTGATTTAAATCTGAAAAACCGAACAAGTTCTTCATGGACTCATAATCGATAATCCGGTATCTCTGACGAGGATTCTGAATTTCATTATACCCGCTGAATTCCCACTCTGAAGGGTGGTTTACAATACCGGTTCTGACCATATTCAAATCAATATATATCAGACATTTAATCAGGTGGTCGCCCTGTTGAACAGCCGTTGCATGATACCGGTCTTCCCAGAATGCCCCCTTTCTTTTTTTCCGCTGATTAAATTCCTGTGCCGTCCTACCGGCAATGAGCCTTATTGATTCAGGTATAACATGGCACCCACCACCATCAACAAGCAGATGAATATGATTTGATGTCACAATATAATTGAGAATCTTCAACCCATATCGTTTTCTTGCCTCAAACAACCACTCAACCCATCGGCGCCTGTCCCGGGCAAATTTCAGAAGAAACTCTTTTTTATGACATCGATGAGTGATGTGCCAGATATGCCCTGGTAAATAATGTCTTTTTGCCCGTGCCATTTTAAAAACCTCCAAAAAGTTTAAGCAGTCCTTAAACCATCAATTTAAGGGGTAAAAATGACCATTTAAGACGTAAAACCGACTAAAAATCTAAGCTTATTGTTTTAATATCAGTCATTTGTCGTGGCCCGACCCCATCACCCGACCCCATCCCAGTATCCCCCCATCCCCAGTATCATGTTCCATCCCCAGTATCATATTATACCACTCTCATATTATCCATTCAAGCCAGCTCCTGTGTGATTTTTCATTAACCACTTAGGAACACAAACTTATTAACCTGAGCAAAGATAACAATTGATTTCGATATAAAAGTAAGGTGCATCACACGATTAATAGTGACTGTTCCTTTGAGTTTGCATCAAATAATGTTCAGGTTATTTAGTTTCTATTCCTTAGCTGGGGTTGCCAGTGGTGATAATCTACTACAATATAGGCATTACCATCTTTATAATCAAAAATGATACGCCAGCATGACCCGCCAGTCCCAATGCGAGAAACAAGCGGCGTGGATGATCGGAGGTATACCTTTGTTATGCCATTATTATGAAGATTTTTCAAATACATATTTTTTATCTAAAACGTCTACATTTGGTGGCGTATAGTTATTTTGTTTAAAAAAAGCATGTCTATTCACCAAAAAACCTTAGAATAAAGATGGTTTTTTAATGCCCGCATGGATCATAACCCTTGAAAGTTTAGGCTACCCACTTAAGCCGGGATAGTTTTCTCAAATTTGCTCTTTTTTTATGCTGAGATGAAAAACTGATGAATCCACTGGAGCCACTGCCGGGGATGGACTTCATTCCCGAGGGATTCCAGTGCAAGGGTCAATGACTCTTTGTCAAAGCTCTCTTGCCTGGATTGGTAAAGGGCTCTGGCAAAGGGTTTGCTGAATTCAGGATGGCCCTGTATGCCCAGCACATGCTGGTTCAGGGTAAACATAAAATTGGGGCAATGGGAGTTGCTTGCCAGCAGCTGCGCACCCGGGGGCAGCTCAACGACCTGATCCTGGTAACTCACCAAAATGCTGGTCTGTTTTGCAGCGGTCTCCATCCAGGGCCTCTGCTGGTGGATGAAAACAGGCTGAACCCCCAACCCCCACCCCTGCGCTGCTTTTTTCACTTTCCCTCCCAAGGCCTCTGCCAGAAGTTGATGCCCAAAACAGATACCCACCATTTTCTTTTTTTGATGGTGCGATGTCTGGATAAACTGTCGTGTCCTTTTTATCCAATCCAGATTTTCATTGGGTGAACAGGGGCTTCCACTGATGATGATCCCATCCAGAGGGGTCTCGGGTTCCGGGAGTTCTCCCTGTTCTGTATCATAAATTTGAAGGTCGATCTGGGAGGTGTGCCGTGAAAAAAACGCCCGGAACATGTCTGAAATATCACCGTATTCGTCTTTTAATGGCGAGGAGACGGTCATGCATTTCAGGAGTGCCAGTTTCATCATCATAATTGCCTTGTTTGTTTAATCTACTTGAATTCGTAAAAATATGCCATCGTTCATAATCATATTTTTTGTATTTCGTGCCGATGGCACATAGATGATCAGGAACAGGAACTTTTGGCGACCTGCTTAAGCCGGGATGTTTTCAAGATTTTTTATGTGGAAAAATTGCTTGCAGCCCCTCCATTTAAGGGTTTCCAAGACGCTTGATTTTAAAGGCTGTCCCGCCTTAAGTAGGTAGCCAGGAATTTTAAGCAGTCCTTAAACCATCAATTTTGGGGGTAAAAATGACCGGTTAAGACGTAAAAGCTGCCAAAAAATTAAGTTTATTGTTTTAATATCAATAAGTTGCCATGGCCCGACCCTATATCCCTGCTGTCTTTAGCTCACATCAATTGTGAATTAATGAAAAGGTGAACCAGAATACTGGCCCCATAGCCAAGCATGATAACCGGCACCCATTTAAAATGGGCACCAAAGGTATAAATCCCCCTGGCGCTCCCCATCAAGGCGACCCCTGCCGCAGATCCTATGGAGAGAAGGCTTCCGCCTACACCGGCTGTCAAGGTCACCAAAAGCCACTGGCCGTGGGACATCACAGGATTCATCTTGAGAACCGCAAACATCACCGGGATATTGTCAACAACGGCCGATAGAAGCCCCACAAGAATGTTTGCATTTGTGGGGCCGAGATCTCCGTACATAAACATGGAGACCAGGCTAAGATAACCAAACTGGCCAAGGCCGCCAACACAGAGGGTCACCCCGTAAAAGAAAAGCAGGGTGTCCCACTCGGCCCTGGAGATGCTCTCCATCATGTCAAAGAAAGTCTTTGTCTCCTGGTCGTCGTCCATATCCTCGATGATTTCGATGACCCCTGCCACCTGGCCATTTTCATCTTTAAGGGGAGCCGACGCAAGATAACGCCACTTCCCCTTTTCTCCAAGGGACGGGTAAAAATCGGACACCTCATAGGCAGAATCAAGGGACTCGTTGGGCAGGTTTTTCCCGTGGTAAAATTTATTAATCAACTTTTTTGAGCCGCTTTCCAGAACCATGTCTGCAAGCACTGGACGTCCCTTGGAATAAAAGGGTTTCCACTGATCCTTTGTTCCAATCTTATCCTCGGCAGAAACGCCGGTCAGAACTGCCATGGCAGAATTCCAGTGGGTGATGACATGCGCCTTGTTCAGGATAAAAGCAGGTGTTGGAAGATCGTCAATGAGCTCAAGGACCTGGGCATGTGTTTTACCCTGAAGAAGAGACAGGGAACGCTTGATCGTGCTCTTATTTCTGGCCCCCAGGATATTATCAAAATAAAACAACCGCCCCTCTTTACGCTTGATATGGTAACTGAAAAAGCCCAGATACCCAAGGCCCAGCATCATGCCGGCTGCAGGGGGAAGGTGGAGAAAATTATGAAAGCTGACGGCCGTGATAATGGTCAGAACAAACAGAGCGATCATTACCCCGCCCCCGTATTTCATTTCAACCTTTTCGTCGAGCACCTTGGGAAATCCCTTGTCAATGGCAAAGCTCATGCAGATGGCAGGCACCAGCCAGTTGACCAGGGAAGGAATAAAAAGGTGAAAAAACTGGGAAAACGCCACCTTGCCACTCTGCCACACCATCAGGGTCGTGATGTCTCCAAAGGGCGAGTATGCCCCCCCGGCATTGGCCCCGATAACGATATTGATACATGACAGGGCAATAAATTTCTTGTTGTCACCGCCAACGGACATGACTACCGCACCCATGAGAAGTGCTGTGGTGAGGTTATCGGCCACAGGAGAAATCAAAAAGGCCAGCAATCCAGTGATCCAGAACAAAACCCGCAGGGAGAATCCTTTGGACACCAGAAACGCCCTCAGGGCCTGAAAGACCATCCGTTCCTCCATGGAATTGATGTAGGTCATGGCGGACAGCAAAAAAAGAAACAATTCTGCATACTCCAGCAGGCTCTCCTTGATCGCTTCGTGGGCCGTATGGGTATCCCCTATCTTCATATAGGCAAGGGCCACCAGAATCCAGATAACACCCGCGGCAACGAGCACAGGTTTGCTCTTACGAAGATGAATGATGTTCTCAAGGGGTACCAGGAGATAAGCGGCCACAAAAAGCCCAATACCCAGGTAGCCATAGATAGTTCGTGTAAAATCCATCAGTTCAGATGGGTCGGACGTTCCATTCGAGGCCAGGGCCAGAGCCGGGATAACCAAAAGGGCAGGCAATAGACAGAATGCTTTTTTCATGTTCAGATTTCCTTTTCAATTCCAAGGCCCAGGGTAAACCAGCAGGGGACAAAGGCCACCTCGATATCATGAAAAAGGGGGGAGGTCTGCATCCTGAACCAGGTTCAGGGGTCTGGCAAAAAATATAAAAAAAACCAGATATGCTTTTAATCGCTAACTTATAAAAAAGCAACGTTTTTAATTAATTAACGGGCTTGATCATAAGATGGGCCACAAGGCATCCCAAAAAAAATCTAAAAAAACGAATTGAGTGAAAAAACAGGTAGACAAAGAATGCCCGGTCTGCGAA
>JASFYZ010000112.1:0-8177 GCA_045046665.1 Desulfobacterium sp. | reverse complement strand
ATTAAAGGGGTTCTGGCCTCATCAATGAGAATACTGTCCACCTCATCCACAATGGCAAAGTTCAGTTCCCGCTGGGCCAGGGATTCCCTGTCAAACTTCATGTTATCCCTGAGGTAATCAAACCCGAATTCATTGTTGGTTCCATAGGTGATTTGGGCATTATAGGCTTTTTTCCTCTCCTTGTCATCCATGTCATGGATGACAACCCCCACCTCAAGCCCCAGGAAATTATAAATCTGGGCCATCCACTCGGCATCTCGTTTTGCCAGGTAATCATTCACAGTTACGATATGAACGCCTTTGCCAGACAATGCATTGAGATAGGCGGGCAGGGTGGACATCAGGGTCTTCCCCTCACCGGTTTTCATCTCTGAAATGATCCCTTGGTGCAGGGCGATGCCGCCGATAAGCTGAACATCAAAGTGACGCATGTTCAATTTTCGCCATGAAGCCTCCCGAACCAGTGCAAAGGCCTCGGGCAGAAGCTCGTCCAGGGATTCCCCTTCCTGGTAGCGTTGCTGGAATTCAACGGTTTTTTCGGTGAGTTCCAGGTCTTCAAGCCGTTGAAAGTCGGGTTCAAGTGCGTTTATTTTTTCCACCATGGGTAGAAGTCTTTTGATTGCCCGTTCGTTGCTGGAGCCAAATATTTTGGTGAGTAAACTGAATACCATATGATTAAATTACCTTCAAAAGTTTAAAAAAATTTTACGTTAACAATATATAAGCACAAATTGAAAAAAATGAAATATTTTTTTTGGCATTCTTTATTGTTGCTTTAACTTGATAGTATAGGAAGTTACATTTTTTGATACAAAAAAAATACCACAGGAGGAGGCTTTGGGACTGATTTCAACTTCAGCCATTTTGGGGCAGGGGAGGCTTGTATTTTTAATGCTTTTTTTAAAAATGCCGGTTAACCACAAGGAAGGGGGGAATAACAATTATTGTTTTTTTAAGGTGGCAAGTTTGCTGGAAAAATAGTTTGCCGGGTTTTTAGACTTACCATTGACCACCACTTCATAGTGGACGTGGGGGCCGGTGCTGTTACCTGTGCTGCCCATGAGCCCAATAATATCCCCACGATTTACCACATCTCCTTTTTTGACCAGGAATTTATTCAGATGTCCATATTTGGTGATAATGTTATTGCCATGGTCAATGGTAACAAGATTTCCAATGAGCCATTTCTTTTTGGCAAAAATCACCTTTCCCCGGGCCGAAGCATAAACCTTGGTTCCCCTTTTATTGGCAATGTCTATGCCGGTGTGAAATTCCCGTTTACCTGAAAATGGTGAAAGCCTGGGGCCGAACTTACAGGTGACAACACCAGATGTCGGTTTAATGGAAGGCGTGCAGGCCAGGATTTCATTTTTTGTCTCCAGTGTATCTTTAAGTGTTTTGAATTTTTGGGTTTGCTGATTGAGAAGCTTCTGGGTGGTATTCATGCGCTTTTGTATGATGTCCATATCACCGTCGCTGTCCCGGGGGCGATCAAGGGACAGGGAGACAATGGGAGAAAGATTCTGTGTATTGCCCCCGATTCCCATGTTGTTCTGGGAAGGGGCAAGCTCTTCTATATTAGCAAGGGTTCTCACCTGCTCTCCAAGGCTGGCAAGCTGGGTGGTTTGGTGGTGCATTGCCCTGATTTCATCTGACATGGACTGAAATCGATGGGTCATCTCTCCAAGTGCCAGAATTTTTTCCATGAGCGCATCCTCTTGATCCTGGCTTTTGAGCATTTGCTCCATGATCTTCTGTTCCTGTTCACAAAGAGTACCATGTTGTGTGTAAATAGTATTACGCAAAGAGGTATTGATGGAAACCATCTGGTTCAATTGTTTGTGCTGCTGACCACAATAAAGAGTCAGGAGCATCAGAAACATAAGTGTTGCACCCTTTAATATGGGAAACCAGGGGAGGGATATCCTGTCCCAAAATAAGGCCGTTAGTTTTTGATATAAAACAGAGGGGTACTGAAAAATGATGTGACGATTTCCGTAAATTTTGGAGTTTTTTTGGAGACGTTTTTGAGTCAAAGCCCTTTGTTCCTAAGTTGTTTGTTATAACATACATGGCAGTAAGCACCTGCCACACCGAAAATTGAAACTCTAACACTACAGCGACATTTAGATGTTCATATGAAAAACGCAGGTTGTTTTGCCTATGATTGATGGTGATTAATCTCATGAAACATCAATTGCATGCGGTTTTAAGTCAAAGTGTCGCTGTAGTGCTAATAATTGCAGTTTTTTGGAGGGAGTTCCATATAAAAAATGTGGCACCGGAGTACCGACTGCAGTCCTCGGGGGCGGTATAATACCATTTTCAATCTTCGTTGTGGGCAGGCCGGGTGCAGAATACGGTCTGCCCGTGGCAGTTATATGGCACCGGGAATCAGTTCAAGACCCCGTCGCTGGTTTATACCAAACATGAGATTCATGTTCTGTACAGCCTGGCCTGCGGCACCTTTTAAAATATTATCAATGGCGGACACCAGTATTATTCGCTGTCTGTCTGGATCCACATGGACACCGATGTCACAAAAATTGGTTCCCCGGACATGGGCAGTATCGGGAAATTGCCCCTGGGGCAACAGTCTGACAAAGGAATCCGGGCCATAGTATTGCTTCAGCGTTTTCATCACCGCTTCATGGGAGGTAGGTGCTGTCACCTCAGCATAAATGGTGGATAGCATTCCCCGGGTCAGGGGCATCAGATGGGGAACAAAGGTGATTTTCACCGATTCCCCCGCATGGGAGGAGAGGATCTCTTCCATTTCTGGCACATGGCGATGATTGCCCACCTTATAAGCCTTAAAGGATTCGTTGACCTCGCAGAAATGAGAAGACAGCGAAAGGGCACGGCCGGCACCACTCACCCCGGATTTAGAATCCGACACAATACCCCGGGTGCTGACCATGCCCTCTTTAATCAGGGGAATCAGGGGCAACAGCAGGCTTGTGGGATAACACCCCGGGTTGCCCACCAGATCTGCCTGTTTAATGGCATCTCCATAGATTTCGCTTAATCCGTAAACGGCACGATCCAGAAGCGCTGGGGCAGTGTGGGTTTGATAGGCCGCTTCATAGGCCTTGGGGTTTTTAAATCTGAAGTCGGCGGAAAGGTCAATTACCTTGATATTATTTTCAATGAAGAAGGGAGCGTAGGCCATGGACACCTTATGGGGAAGGGCCAGGAATACACAGTCAATGCGCCCTTTAAGGGATTCCAGATCCATGGGCTCACAGGTGATATCCACCATTCCCCTAAGGGCTGGAAAAATATTCGTCAAGTTTTGACCGGCATAGGAACGGGAGGTGACAGCGGTCAGCTCTGCGTCGGGATGACCTGAAATTAATTTGACAAGCTCTGCGCCGGTGTAGCCTGTTGCCCCTGCAATGCATGTTTTAATCATTATTGTTTCCATCGCAAAAAAAAGTGAATGATGGGCTGGGTCATAACATAGGCCATTCATGAAAATGGATAGGTTATGTTATGACTAAGCCCTGAATAATACCCATTATTGTAAAGGGTTTAGTTAAAAAAAATAATATTATCAGACAACTGCGTTCTTTTCAAGATAAGATTCTTAACTTTCTGGGTGTTATTGGCGTTTGCCCCTTACCCATGTGAGACAAGATTAGGGATTGATATCCCTCCTTTTTCTTGACACCCGTTTGTACAGCACTGATAATAAGACTATGTTTTTTGGGTGCCTTGGTTCCCCCCGCTGGCACTTGGATGCGGATTGAGGCTTTGCTATTGACGATTTTGTTGGAATTATCCTTAATTTCTATTTACCCCGGAGGTTTGGCCATGAAAAAAATATTTAAATGGATGTTACTGGGCCTGGGTGCCCTTGTCATTGTCATGGTGGCGGCTGTGTTGTTGATTCCCCGGTTTGTGGATGTGCAAAAATATAAGCCCCGCATGGAGCAAATGGTCACCGATGCCACAGGCCGCCCTTTTTCTCTGGGTGGCGATCTTGAATTATCCCTGTTTCCCTGGGTGGGGGTCTCTTTGTCTGATCTTCAGCTGGGCAATCCCCCGGGATTTAAAGATCAGGCCTTTGTGACGGTGCGTTCCTTTAACGTCAAGGTGAAGCTGCTTCCCCTGCTATCCCGGGATATCCAGGTAAAGGAGTTTGTGCTGGATGGCCCCCGGGTGGTGATGATAAAAGGGGCAAATGGCATTGGCAACTGGGAAAACATAGGGCCTGGCACCACCGTTAAAGGCGGTGCTGAAACAGCAGAGGATCAGCCTTCCCCGGAAACAATAGCAAAAGAGGGCAGTGCCCCCCCCGGAACCCTGCCGGTGAGCGCCTTGAAGGTGGAGCAATTTTCCATCATCAATGGGATTGTGGAATGGCATGACAGGGCACTGAAAACATCCAATGTGGTTTCAGATATTAACCTGCAGTTAAAAAATATTACCCTTGATGCCCCTGTGTCTGTTGACTTTTCCGCCCGGGTGGACGGGGAATCCGTCTCCCTGAACGGCCAGGTGGGACCCGTGGGGAATCCCCCGGGTAAAGGGGAATTGCCCCTGGATTTAACAGTGAAGCTTTTGGAAGAGATTTCCCTGGCAGTGAAGGGAACCATTGTGGGTGCTACTTCAGCCCCCCGGTTTCAATTGGCCCTTGATCTGGCATCCTTTTCCCCCCGAACCCTGCTCAAACGGTTTGGGAAATCAGATCTTCTGCCCACCGCAGACCCGGATACGTTTAAACAATTCTCATTTAAAGGGAACCTGTCAGGGGATCCATCCGCCCTTTCCATTGCCAATGGGGCACTGGTATTAGATGAATCCAACATGGCTTTTTCAGCAACTGTTAAGGCCTTTTCAAAGCCAGATATAAAGTTTGATATAACCCTTGATACCCTTGATTTGGATCGATATTTTCCGCCTTCAAAAACAGCAACAGCTCCGGTGGCCAAAGGCAATGGTGACAAAGAAATCTCCGGGGCATCTGGCAGTGGGGGGGAACAAAAAACAGCCAGCGCTTCTGCCCCTAAAAAGATGGACTATACCCCTTTGCACGCGCTGGTCCTTGATGGCCGTGCCAGGGTGGGACATTTGAAAGCCGGGGGTGTAGTGGTAGAAAACGTGGATATGGCCATCTCTGGTGGCAAGGGGATTTTTAATCTGGATCCTTTTACCATGGACCTTTACCAGGGGCGGATGGTTTCTGCTGCCACCTTTAATGTCCAGAAAAACACCCCCAGGGGGTCGTTTAAGGTAAAAACAGATGGGGTCCAGGTGGGACCCTTTATCCAGGATGTTTCCCAGAAGGAATTTCTTGAAGGCGCATTGAACGCCGATGTGAAATTGACCTTTCAGGGGGATGACCCTGATGCCATTAAACAGAATCTAAATGGCCAGGGAGAGCTGATTTTCACGGATGGTGCCATTGTGGGGGTGGATTTGGCGGGGATGGTGAGAAATGTCAAAGCCAATTTTGGACTTGGAGAAAAAACAACGGAAAAACCAAGAACGGATTTTGCCGAGCTGAATGCACCGTTTACCCTCACCCAGGGGGTGTTTAATACCCCGGGTATTAATATGATTTCACCATTGGTTCGATTGCTGGTGCTGGGCAGTGCAGACCTGGTCAAAGAGACCCTTGATTTTAAAGTACAGCCCAAGTTTGTGGCCACCCTCAAGGGGCAGGGAGATACCAAAGAACGCTCTGGGCTGACGGTACCGGTCCTTGTCACCGGTACCTTTGATAAGCCAAAATTCAGGCCGGACATGGAAGCCCTGCTAAAAACCTCCATTCCCCAGGCAGAAGAGATTAAAAAAGAGGTGAAGGCCCTCCTTGAGAACAAGGGGGATACCGGCGAACAATTGAAAAGTATAGAAGGCAAGGCAAAAGATCTGTTGAAAAACTTTTCCTTCTAAAAGAGGTAACTATGGAACATCTTGATGAAATTATCAAAACTTTATCCATGACCATGGGAGCTGCCTGGGCCAGTGGCATTAACCTATATGCCACCCTCCTGGTGTTGGGAATCATGGGAACAACAGGTAATATCGTATTACCCGAAAATCTTCATATTCTCATGGATCCCATGGTCCTGGGTGCCGCAGGGATCATGTATTTTGTTGAATTTGTTGCTGACAAAACCCCGGGGGTGGACACGGGATGGGATGCTATCCACACCTTTATTCGTATTCCGGCAGGGGTGATGCTGGCCGCAGGTGCCGTGGGAGAGGTGAACACTGGAGTAGCCGTTGCCGCCGCCCTTCTTGGGGGTGGACTTGCCGCTGGCTCCCATGCGGCTAAGGCCGGTTCCCGGGTGTTGATAAATACCTCTCCTGAGCCTTTTTCCAATTGGACGGCCTCCATCCTGGAAGATGTGGTGGTGGTGGGGGGGATCTGGGCCTCCCTGACCCATCCCGGGATATTTTTGGTATTCCTGGTGATTTTTATTTTGTTTCTCATCTGGCTGATACCAAAATTGTGGCGGGGCATTAAAAAGGTGGCCAGCGTCCTGGGGCGGTGGCTTGGTATTGGAACCTCTTCCCCCCCTGCATAGAATAGCGATTCCAATGAGTAGCAGTACCGAAATCTTACTTTTTTTGATAAGAAAAATTACAGCAACGCCACAGATTCTTTAAGCTTTATTGTGGTCGGGTTGGGTCCAGGATACGGTCTGCCGTGGCAGTTTATATGAAAAAAATATTGAAAGGCATTTTATTAAATGAAAGCTGAAATACTATCCACAGGTGATGAAGTACTCTGGGGCGAAATTGATGATTCCAATGCCAGTTGGCTTGCCCGGCGGCTGCGGGAGTGTGGGGTGGATGTCACCCGGGTCAATTGTGTTGGAGATGACATCCCCACTATCAGTGCACTCATGACGGAGAGTTCCTCCCGGTGTGACATGGTGCTGGTGACAGGGGGGCTGGGCCCCACCAGTGATGATTTGTCTGCCCAGGCGGCGGTCGTGGCCACTGGGGATGATTTGGTGTTGAATCCCCAGGCCTTTGACTCCATGGCGGCCTATTTCACCCTTAAGGGCTGGGACATGACCAAGGGCAATGAGAAACAGGCCATGTTGCCGTCAAAGGCTGTGATGATGGACAATGTTTGCGGCACTGCGCCGGGGTTTCGCCTGGACCATGGGCAGGCTCGTTTTTATTTCATGCCCGGGGTGCCCCGGGAGATGAAGGTCATGTTTGAACGTCATATTCTCCCGGAACTTGATGCCCGGTATCCCTCCCGACAAACAGCCACATTGTGTCGCTTGACGATTTTTGGACTTCCTGAATCCAAAACCGGTCGTAAGCTCAGGGAATTTAATACACAATTTCCCGGCATGAGACTGGGATTTCGGGCATCCTTCCCCTTTATCCAGGTAAAATTCGGCAGTGATCCCTTTGCCGGAGAAGCGGGCCGGGTCACCCCGGAACTCATGGCAGCAGCAAAGGCCTGGGTGCTGGAACGGTTGGGCCGGTATGTGATCTCCACAAAGGGTCTTTCCCTGGAAGCCCAGGTGGGGGAGCAATTAAAACAAAGGGGGCAGACCCTTGCCGTGGCGGAAAGCTGTACCGGTGGACTCATTGCCAGCCAGCTCACCGATGTTGCGGGAAGTTCAGACTATTTTCTTCTCTCCGCTGTTACTTATGCCAATGAAGCCAAGATGTCGGTGCTGGGAGTGAAAAAAGAGACCTTGGAATCCCATGGTGCCGTGCATGAACAAACCGCCCTGGAGATGGCCCTGGGGGTTCAGGAACGGGCAGGGGCTGACTGGGGAATTTCCACCTCGGGTATTGCAGGCCCGGGCGGTGGCTCTGACACCCGGCCTGTGGGAACGGTATGCATTGGTGTGGCAGGGCCGGATGGTGCAAAGGCGTTCACCTATAATTTTTCTTATGGAGACAGGGGTATGAACAAGAAGATGTTTACTGCCATGGCCCTGGAACTGCTGCGACGTGCACTTTGACACCCCCCCCCCTGAGGCTCATAAATTTTATTGACACCCAAGGTTCGTGGGTATAAGAAACAATTGTTGTGTTTTTTGATTTGTAAGCCATTTCAAAAGTTCCAAAAAATATTTTTGAATCAAGGTAATTTCAAAAATCAGGCCAAGGTCAAAGGGCGGAACGGACAAGCTGTCAAACCTGATGACCTTGTGTGAAGCTTGCCATGATCAACACCACAAAGAGGGGCT
>JASFYZ010000111.1:0-9203 GCA_045046665.1 Desulfobacterium sp. | reverse complement strand
TTAGGGAGTCAGAGCAAATCAATTTACCTGTAAATCCTGCTGAGAAACTTATATATCTGAGTTGGAAAAATAATAAGTGGTAAATTAAAAACTTCTGAGACTCTTAAATATTTTTTAGACCTATGCGAGTGGAGCTTGAGTCTTTCTACCCGCACAGGTCGAAAATATCAATTCTCAAGAGTCCTAAGTTCTCATAACTTGTTGAAATTATTAGACCCAAATAAATACTTTTTGAAAACGCAGTTTTAATAATTTCAATGGGTTATCTAAGCTCAAAACAAGCCATGATGAAAATTTATGACTGACGAGATCAATTAATAAGCCGTTCCATCTCAAAAAACAGCTCCTGTTCCCGGATAATTCCACTGGTTTTACCGGACACCGTTACAATGAGACGTCGCTGGTTTGCCTCAAGCATGAGATAAGCCGCCTCCATCAAGTTTGCCTGGCCGTCAATGGGGGCAGGGGAGGGTGACATCACCTCAGACAGGCATGTATTCCCCACCTCCCGGACGCCCATGGTGAACATTCCTTTCCAGAACATGGGGGAATATTCAATGCTGTCCGCCAGAGAGGGCTTGGCTGCAGAAAGATACCCCGGCATCACCATTTCCATGAGATCCCGGATGGTGAGGACTCCCTGAACCTGTTTGGCCTTGTCCACCACCAGAATAGAACGATGCCCGGTTTCCATGAGACGACTGGTGGCCATCTGGGTGATAAACGATCTTTTCAGGCGGTTGATGGCATCTTTGATGGTCTTGTCTTCTTCGATACTGGAGTACTCTGAAATGGGAATCATGATATCCATCACACTGCGCTCCTGGGGGGCCGAGGTTTTATCTTTAAGGCGGCAGGCCTCCTTGATCTTTTCGGCCAGGAGATTGATATCACAGGGTTTGCTAAGATAATCAAAGGCACCTTCTTCCAGGGCTTCCTTTGCCGAGGGCATGGCACCATGGCCGGTGAGCATGATTACCGGTAATTTGGGATCTATTTCCTTGATTTTTATCAGGGTTTCATGCCCATCTATGCCGGGCATCTTAATATCCAGAATCACCACATCCGGGGCTTGATCCATTTTTTCCAGGGCATCTTCGCCACTGTCCGCCAGAATGGTTTCAAATCCTTGTCTATTGAGAATCTTTTTTGTGGTGTCTCGGAATCGCTTTTCGTCATCCACCATTAATACTTTTATCTGACTCATCATTATGATCTCCTTGGTGTTCACTCGATAATACGGTTTTGCATATTTTTTGGCGTTATCCCTTGGGACCAAAGGCCACCATGGCTGAATATAACAGGCACCCCTGTACCACAAGCGAGATAAATACAATCCAGAAAGCCTTTTTCCCTGTTACGTCGCAGCTATTTTTAAACCCGGTGTATAGCAGCCACCATCTCCACGGCTCTGTGAACCACAACATAAAGGGAAGCCATGAAAGAAAAAGTGTAATCCCTGCGGAAAAGGCATACACACTGAGTACCCCTGGAAAGGGGTCTTTTCTCCCTGCCAGCATCATCATGGTAACGTAGCCGATGATGGCGGAGATAAAGACCGTTCCCAGGGCATTCATGAAGAATATAATACCCATTATCCATACCGGTTGCTCATAGGCCCCGGTCAAGAGACTTGCCGCTGCATAAAATACACTGCTGAGAACCATAAATCCCAATGTGATTTTTATCGTGGTTTTTTTCGACAGCTCCTTGAAGAATTGTCCAGGCTCGATCAACAGCTGAACAATGGCATAAGCATAGAACTGACAATTTTTTATACTGGATTTAAACATTGTCCTGCACCTTTTCCCATTATTCCAGCCTGAACAGATGAAACGCCGTCTCCGTCAGGGCATGGCATTTATGTTATTTTTACAAAAATACCGGCCAGAAGCATCATGAGCGTCATGTAAAAAAAGAATTTACGTTCAGCCTCTTTGGAAAACCTTATTTTTCCATTTTTGAATAGGGTCTTCCATGCATCCTTTTTAACTCCTTCTTGTTTCTTCATGATATCATTCCCTTAAAATGGATTAAAACCCAGGCATTCCGCCAAACCCTCTAAAGGTCCAGTAAACACCGGTGAGCAGCAGTAACACCACATTGGCAAAGAAGAACAGCGGAATTCCGGCCCTGAGATAATCCTTGGGCTCAAGATAGCCACTGGCATACACAATGGCGTTGGGCGGTGTGCCGATGATCAGACAATAGGCAAAGGAAGAGGAAATAGCCGTTGCCATGGCCATGAAGGGCAGATAGGTGGTGCCGGGATGCACCATGCCTGCCATGTTCAGGGCGATGGGACCTACGGATGCCGCTGCAGGGCCGTCGGCCATGAGGTTGGTTAAAACGGAGGTTAAACCGTTACTGATGGCAAGGAGGGGTAAGCCTGCTTCCATACCAAACTGTGACAGAAAATCAATGACGGATCGTGCCAGCCAATAGGCAGCTCCGGTCTGGTCCAGGACCCGACCAAAGATAATGGCACCGGCATAGAGCCATACAACACCCCAGTCCACCTTATCCTGGTAATCCCGCCAATTCACCACGCCGGTGAGGATATATCCCACAGCACCGGCAACTGCGATGACACCAATGCCCAGACGAACGGGATAAATACCCATATTATAAAAAGATTTTTCTGTAAACCACCCAAACACCATGATGACAAAGATGATCAAGGCCCAGATCTGATTTCTGTTCCATCCCCCCATTTTACCGATTTCTGTCTCTAACTGCTCCATGGCCGGGGCCAGGGAGACGATCTGGGGTTTAAATCTGAGATTAATGACGAACCAGGACACTGGGATCATGAGAATAACAAAGGGAAAACAATAGGTGACCCATTGGAAATAACCAATGTCCATACCGAACATGTCCGTGAGATAGGTCATCATGATAACGTTCCTGGCACCACCGGAAGGGGCACCGGGTCCGCCGATGTTACAGGCCATGGCAATACTGATCATCAGTATTTTGGCAAGTTCTTTATCTTCTGGCACTTCCTTGGTCAGGCTGTTCTGGTATAAGAGCATCCCAATGGGAAGAAACATGGCAGCCAAGGCATGATCGGAAATAAAGGCGGCCAGGGGGGATATAATGAGAAAAAATATCAGGGTAATCCATTTAATATTGGGCACAGCCAGTTTTTTAAACATCATCAGGCACACCCGTTTGTCCACCCCGGTCTTCACAAAGGCCGCCGCAAACATCAAACTTCCCATGATGAACCAGCAGGCATCACTCCAATAGAGCATGGCCACTTCTTTTCTGGAGACCACACCGGTGAATACAAGGATCAGACCAATGCAAAAGGCCACGGCTGGCAAAGGGATACACTCCGTTAAAAAACAGAACACCACAAACAGCCCCATGGCAATGGCCACCTTGATCTGCCAGGCCCCCTTGTCGGCAGCGATTTTATCACTACCGGTCTGATCTTCGTATTGCAAACCATCCTTTCGCAGTACCAAGGCGCTTGTCATGATGGTTTTAAAATCCTGCTCAGTTACGTTTTCCTTGATGTAAGTATGGGCCTTGTTAAAATTGATTTTGGTTACATCTATTTTATATTTTTTACACCATTTGGTATTCCGTTTAAGAAAACGTGCTTTTTGCAAAGCACCAATACGCATGTTCTGTTCCATGATTTTTGCCGTGAGCAGTTGCCATTGTTCCACAGATGAACTTTTCTCCTGGAACAAGGCCATGCTGATATGATTAACCACGGCTTTGGGGCCCACATGGTATTCCATGCCCACGTCCTTCATGCCATGGGGAGTTGGCATTATCAGGACAGCGAAAAAAAGGACAACAGGAATGATAAACAATTTCCAATTAATGTACTTGTCATATCCGGTGACCGGCTTTGCTTTTTTCATTGATCAACCTCCAAAAGGTATGGTGCTATTCGTCATCGTCCTTGAGAATTTCTCGGGGGGATCTCATAAATTTTTTGGTCTGGGCCACCCGGATTTTTTCCTCCAGGCGCTGTCTTTTTTCATAGGCCTCTTCTGCTTTTTCAATGATATCCTCAATGTCAGCCGGCTTCATGAGATAATCCGTGGCTCCGGATTTCAATCCATCAATGGCAGAATCCACCGTGGCATGGCCGGTGAGCATCACCACCTCCACCAAGGGATAGAGCTGCTTGATGAGCTTCAGGGTCTCGTTGCCGTCCATGCCGGGCATCTTGACATCCAGAATCACCACATGAATGATTCGTTTTTGAAGGAGTTCCAATGCCTCGGGGCCGCTGTTTGCCACGGCCACGGAATACCCTCTTTTTTCCATGAGCCGTTTGGTTGTTTTCAGGTACCTTTCTTCGTCATCCACCAATAAGAGTTTCATTTTTTCCACGGTTTATTCCTCCTGTTTGTATTGGGTTCTAAATTTTATCCCTGATTGCCATTAGAGAACGGGGTCAGGCTTGGTTTATGGGTGTTATTTATCCCAATTGATGCAAACCAAGAGTTTTCGGAAGTATGCCCGCCCCCCTCCCGATTATGTCAATATTAAAACGTATTATGGGGTGGCGTGTATCGCTGGCAGGGTGATCACAAAGGTGGATCCCTTGCCTTTTTCGCTCTTCACGGCCATGGTTCCTCCAAAATTTTTGATGATGCCGTAACACACCGACAATCCAAGGCCAGTGCCTTTCCCCACGGGTTTTGTGGTAAAAAAAGGCGAAAAAATCTTTTCAATATTGTCCGGAGCGATTCCCATGCCGTTATCAAAAATTTTGATTTCAGCATGGCCCTGTTCTGTTTTCTCCGATTTGATTCGCAATACCCCCCCTGATGTTCCGTGGGCCTCGGCAATGGCATCCATGGCATTGTTCACAAGATTTAAAATCACCTGCTGGAACTGGGAGGCATCCCCTTGGAATGGGGGGGTGTCATGGGCAATGTGCTGGGTCATGTCAATGCCTTCCACCTGGGCCTTCTTTTCCACCATGTGGATAATTTCAGGAATGATGTCGCAGGGATTTAATAGCTCTGGTCTTGATTCGTTTTTCCGGCCGAATTTTAAAATGGCGTGGGTGATTTCAGAGCAGCGGTTCACCTGGAGTTTTATCTGATCCATGGATTCCTGGATTTCTGCCACCTCTTCCCCGGTTGTGGGGGGCAGCAGCTCTGAGACTTCCCCCAGCAGGGTTTCAATGAGAAGATGTTCGCCTTTGATAATCTGTAGAGGATTGTTGATTTCATGGGCAAATCCGGCGGCCATTTCTCCGATTTCCGCCAGTTGTACCGCCCGGATCAACTGGTTGCCAAGGCTCTCTTTTTCCATGCCAAGGGTGTCCATGCGTTTGAGGATGTGTTCTGTCATATAGATGGCCGTAACGATGATCACGGCCCCGCCCATGACCATGATGAGCAAGGTGATGTACAGTGCGGAATAAAGAGATTTATAGGCATCTTTTTTTTCCTGGCGCACCACTAAAAGCCATGCCCTGTTTTGAAGCCGGGTGGTGGCATAGAGGTATTGATCACCGGCAGGATCGGATTTGATAAAGGTTTGAATGCCATTTCCAGATACAGAAAAATCAGGGAATTGGGGAAAATCAGCATATTCTGGATCTTTTTCCATGATGCCAATGCCCCCGGAGCGCCTTTCGGTCTGGGAAATTCCAGAGGTGTTCAATATATAGGATTCTCCGGTTTTTCCGATGCGTACCTTGGATACCAGCTGATCAAAGGCCAGGGTGTCAATGGTGGCCCGGAGCACCCAGGAATCACCGTTCATCTTCTGTTTCACAGCAATGACAAAATGGGGAACATTGCGATATCCTGAAAAAATATCGCTGATATAATACCCGGTCTGCATCACTTTTTTGAACCACACTTCATTTTTATATTCCTTTCCCTTTAATAATTGGAACTTGCCGGAATATCTTCTGTGAATCCCCTGGCTGTCAAAGAGCCCCAGATCCACAAAGGCCCCGGATCGTTTTTTGAGATTCTTAAAAATTCGATCAATGGGAACCGTTTCCATGATTTCATTAAAGGTGTAGGTGTTGGTGATCAGTTCAAGATCGGATTTTCGTTCCATTAGAAAGTAATCAATCATGTCGCAGTGATCTTCTACAATGCGCTTGAGACTGCCGGTGCTGTTCTGTTCCAGGGTGGTGGCGAAATAGTAGAAGCTGACCCCCAGGGCCAGGAGAAAGGGAATACAAGGAACGATGATCATATTGGTTAAAATGGATCGTTTCAGCGGATGGTTCTGTTCTTTATGAATTCTATTGTTTTTATCCATTGCCGTTTGCTCCCTTCTCCTTGATAAAAAAATCTCTATAAAAAAGATCTAATGTTATTACTGGATAAGAATAGCAACTATGGTGCCGTTGGATAAAAAACAGGCATAAAAAAACTAAGTATTTGAAATGAATATAGAATAAGACAAGGGATTGTTAGCTTGGAATGGACCTTACAAAGGCGTTGAGTGTCAGATTTTTTTTCAAGGTGTAAACATCACTTCAAAAGGCCAACAGATCAAGGCGTGACGGTCTCCAAAAGCAAAATGGAAGGACAGAGTGGCTGATGTTATGACCAACTCCGTAAATATTAGGCGTATTAAAATGGTACAGAAAATAGTGAAAAGCGGAAAAAATAGGGCACCCTTTATATGTATAATAGCCCGGCCCTATTTGGCCTTTGATGCAACGCGGTAGATGGAACAAAAGGCAAGCTATTTCGTTCAAGTTATAAAATTTGTGGTCCTAAGATATGACGCTACTTGTGAAGCCGCACCCTTTATTGATTGTCAAAATAATAAATGCAAAAAAAATGCCAGGGAATAAAAAAAAATATTTGATCCTTGACTTTATTCTATATTAATATACCTTATTAATAGTCGTACAGATATAAAGGATGCGCAATATTTCCCTCTTAGAGGTGTATATCCCCGATACGCAAATGCGGTTTGCCCCCCAAAGTTAGAAGCCTTTATCTTTAAAAAAACCTGTCAATCGCCCAAGAAATTTCATCTTCAAAATAGATGTTTATTTTTTGCGTCCATTAATTGCTAATATTAGGAGGCCCATGATACCAGAAAAGAAATCCTTTCCCCAGAAACCCATAACAACCGCTCTGCTGTTGGCAGCAGGTACAGGCAGTCGCCTGCTCCCCCTTACAAAAAAATCACCCAAATGCCTCACCCTTGTCAATGAAACCTCCATATTGGAACGGTTGATCAAAAGCCTGAACCAAAATGGTTTCAAACGACTGATTGTGGTTACCGGTCACCTGGAAGACTGTATTCGCAATTTTCTGGAAACCCGGGCAGGCAATCTTACCATTGAGTATGTTTTTAGTCCGTTATACAAAACAACAAATAATATATATTCCCTATGGATGGCCAGAGACATTATTAATGAACCTTTTTTGCTCATTGAAAGTGATCTTGTTTTTGATCCGTCTTTATTAAAGGATATGCGTTATCCTGACAGGATCGCCATCGCAAAGATGCAGCCGTGGCTCAACGGTTCAACAGTAACAATCAATTCATCCAACACCATTAATGCCTTTCATAGTGATGGGGTAGAAGGGTCTGGCTCGACTCGTTACAAGACGGTAAATATCTACAGTCTTTCCGTTTCCTCCTGGTATTTGGTGATTGAGAAACTGAATCAATTTATTCTGGCCGGTAAAGTTAATGAGTATTATGAAACGGTGTTCAGGCAATTGGTCATTGAAAAAAAACTTTCCCTTGATGCGGTCTTTTTTGACCATAAGCCATGGTATGAAATTGATACAGCAGAAGACCTTGCATCCGCTGAACGGCTGTTTCCATCAAAGGTGCGTCTGCCCTTTAATCTTTTAGGTTCAAAATATTTGAAAAAAATAGATCGGCCTGTACGGAAAAAAGATTTACAGGGAGGTCTTTATGCCCACTCCTGATTACAACAACCCGTCGGAAAAATATAACTATATCTCAGGTCAGCATGGTGGATATTATCGCCACGATTTTATTGATCATGCATATTTATATAACCTTTATTTTCCGCCGGAAGAGGTGTTTACCTGTTTTAAAAATAAAATTCATGATCTTGTTCTGAACTATCCGGTTGCCCAGGATGTCCTGGCTAATCTGGTGGGCAACCTTATTGATCAGCCGTCGGAGCGCATTGTTGTTGGTAATGGTGCAGCAGAGCTTATCAAAATCGTCTCTGGGCAGATTTCAAACAGGATCATCGTTCCAGTGCCGTCATTTAATGAATATGTGAATGCCGCGCCAAAGGGCGGTGCCATCGAGTTTCCCCTTGAATGGCCCTCTTTCCAGCTGGATGTAGATAAATTTGCAGCCCACGCCATTAAAGCCAAGGCAGATGTTGCAGTTGTGGTTACACCGAACAACCCGACCTCCATCGCCGTTCCCAAACAGGATCTGGTGCGCCTGGCAAAGAAACTGGCCGATCATGACTGTCTGCTGATTATTGATGAGTCCTTTATTGATTTTGCAAAGGACCCGGATCAACTTTCAATGGAAGATGAGATTGAGCAGTATCCCAATATCGTCATTTTTAAAAGTATGAGCAAGGCATATGGTATCTGCGGCATACGAATCGGATATCTGGTTACAAGCAATCTAAAATTCGCCGATGCGGTTCGTCAGGGTGTCCATATCTGGAATATCAATGGCTTTGCAGAAGAATTCTTAAGAGTCCTGCCTGATTTTCGTGGGGAGTTTATAAAAAGCTGCAACCAGGTTAAACAAGATCGGAATAAACTTTATGAAAACCTCAAGGCTTTTTCAGAGCTTTCGGTTTATAAACCAGACGCAAATTTCATTTTTTGCCGTCTGCCCGACGACGGGCTGAATGCGATGCAATTGACAGAAAAATTATTTGTTGACCATAATATGTATATCAAACACTGTCAGGGTAAAAGCATGCCCCATGGGGATCGATTTGTCCGTATCGCCTCCCGGACCGAAGAAGAAAACACCAACCTGGTGGATGCGATGGCATCTGTTCTTGGATACCATAAGTAAATAGAAAGAATTATGGGTTAACAACCCCTGACCTAACACTACAGCGACACTTTGACTTAAAACGTATGCCAATTGATTTTTCATGAGATTAATTAGCATTAATCATAGACAAAATAACCTTCGTTTTTTGTGTGAACATTTAAGTGTCGCTGTAGTGCTAAAGACTCAGGGGTTTTTTTGCCGGTTTTTTATAAATAAAGAGAGAT